>JBGQDM010000005.1:0-70138 GCA_041495845.1 Terriglobia bacterium
GAACACCTGCTGCCGCTGGCGCAGGAGTTTTTGGAAGCGCTCGACGTAGCGGGTCGCCAGGTGCGCATGCGATTGCCCGAGGGTTTGCTGGAAGTGGACGCGCCCTTGAGCAAGGAAGACAAGCGGCAGATGAAGCCGGAGAGCGACGAGTAGCCGGTTGCGGAAAGTTAGCCGTTGAAGACTGGTTCCTGATGAAGTTCGATCTGCTGACGATTTTTCCGGACTTCTTCCGCGGGCCACTGGATTTTGGGATTGTCCGGCGGGCAAGGGAAGCCGGGCTGATAGAAATTGCAGTCCACGATTTGCGGGCGTTTGCGCACGACCGGCACCGCACCGTGGATGACCGCCCGTTCGGCGGCGGCGAAGGCATGGTGCTGAAGCCGGAACCGATCTTTGAATGTCTGGATTCGTTTGGCATCGCTGCTCGCGAGGCCAGGCTGACCGGCGCAACGCGAGAGTCGGTCATTCTGCTTTCTGCGCAGGGTCGGCGTTTTGATCAGGCTTTAGCGGCAGAGTTGGCCGAACTGGAACGTATCGTCCTGATCTGCGGCCGCTACGAAGGCGTCGATGAGCGCGTGAGTACGCATCTGGCGGATCGCGAACTTTCCGTCGGCGATTATGTGCTGAGCGGCGGCGAACTGGGCGCGGCAGTGATTGTGGATGCGGTGACGCGGTTGCTGCCAGGAGCACTCGGCAACGCAGCCTCGGCGCGGCAGGAATCGTTTACTGAGGCAGCCGCGGTGGAGAGCTTGGGTCCGGATTCGACTTGCGCTTCGGCGGGTTTGCTCGACTACCCGCACTACACGCGGCCCGCAGAGTTTCGTGGCTATGCTGTACCGGAAGTGCTGGTGGCCGGCAACCACGAGCAGATTCGCCGCTGGCGGCGGCAGGCGGCGCTGGCCAAGACGCAGCTGAACCGCCCCGACTTGCTGCAGCGAGTTCCGCTGAACGAGGAAGACAAAAAATTGCTGGCCCGCACGCCGGGTCAAGAGACTTCGAAGTGAGAGAATTTTTGTGAGAAGGATAAGAATATGTCGAACCTGATTATCGAGAGACTTGTAGCCAAGATGCAGCGGCCAGAAATGCCCGCCTTCACTTCTGGCGATACGGTGCGCGTGCACGTGAAGATCAAAGAAGGCGATAAAGAACGTCTGCAGGTTTTCGAAGGCCTCTGCATTGCCCGCCGGGCCGGGCTCCAAGGCGCGTTTGTGGTGCGCAAGATGAGCTTCGGGCACGGCGTGGAACGCATCTTCCCGCTGAACTGCAAAGTCATTGACAAGGTCGAGGTAGTCCGTTCGGGCAAGGTGCGCCGCGCCAAACTGTACTATCTGCGGCAGTTACGTGGCAAAGCGGCTCGCCTGCGCGAAATCGAGTAAGAGTGTTATGTCTCTGTGGCGGCTGCAAGTTCTTGCAGCCGCCATTTTTTTCTTACTGTCACATACGTCACTAACAATTTCCCTATAAAATAAAACACAACTATTGAATTCTGGCTGTGTTTGCAGAATTCAAGCAGGCTCCTAACTCCTGCAGGCGGAGTCTGGACCAATCGACGTCGGTTCATGCCTGCGTCCCGCCCATCGTTTCTGCGGAGGTTGTATGCCGAGTCGTCCACGTTTCCTGGGACTGCTGTTGTTGCTGGCCTTGACTACGCCCCTTTCGTTGTCCGCCCAGGAGGCAGCGAATCCCGACGCGTTTCCGATACCCGGCTTCACCAACATCAGGCATATCGTTTTTATCATCAAAGAGAACCGCAGCTTTGATCACTACTTCGGGACCTATCCGGGAGCCGATGGAGCTACTTTCGGCCGGATTTCGACGGGCGCGGTAATTCCTCTGGCGCATGCGCCAGACCGCGTCCCTTGTGACCCTGGCCATTTCTGGCAGTCGGCCCACACTGCCGTGGATGGCGGCAAGATGGATAGGTTTGACAAGATCATTCCCAACTGCCTGTTGAGTGATGGCCAGACGTTTCTTCCCTACAGCCAGATGCAGCGGCAGGACATTCCCAATTACTGGGAATATGCCAGGAACTTTGTTCTCGCCGACCGCATGTTCTCATCGCTCGAGGGTCCCAGCTTCCCCAACCATCTGTATACCGTGGCAGCGACTTCCGCAGGGGCGATCAACAATCCGGGCGGCCTGACGAAGCCGGTTAGTTGGGGCTGCGATTCAAGTGCGGGGGCAACGGTCGGAGTGATGGCGGCCGACGGCACGATCACACAGCAGTATCCATGTTTCGACATGCAGACGTTGGCGGATTTGCTCGAGAATGCTGGCATCTCCTGGCGCTACTACGCCCCGGGCCGTGGCCAGAGCGGGTACGTGTGGTCCGCACTCGATGCCGTCCGGCATATCCGCATGTCTTCGCTCTGGCAGACTCACGTAATCTCCGACACGCAGTTTGTCACCGACGCCCGAGCCGGTAACTTGCCCGCGGTCAGTTGGATCGTCACCAAGGGCGATCAAAGCGAGCACCCCACCTCAAGTACCTGTGTGGGCGAGAATTGGACGGTGGCCCAAATCAACGCCATCATGCAGGGGCCGGACTGGGATTCCACCGCCATCTTCGTAACTTGGGACGATTTTGGTGGGTTCTACGATCATGTGCCGCCGCCCAAAGTAGACAAGTTCGGTTTCGGCATCCGCGTGCCGCTGCTGATCATTTCGCCGTTTGCCCGTCGCGGCGTCGTCAACCATACGCAATACGAATTCGGTTCCTTTCTCGCGTTCGTGGAACGCCGCTTCCGGTTGCCTAACTTGGGCGGCCGTGACGCAACCGCCAACACCATGCTCGACAGTTTCGATTTCTTTGGTCCCCCGCGGCGGCCTCTGGTCCTGCCGCAACGCACCTGTCCGTAAAGCCGGCAGGAAACCTGTTCTGTGCCCCTGATGATGGAAGCGCATCGGTCAGGCGTGGGCCCCTTGCGGTGGAAGTCCTGCGCAACTCTTCCACCAAGTTAGGGTTTGAAACTTCTAGCCGCGGCTCGCAATGCTTGCCTGTTACCTTGCTAGCAGGGCCGCAGATTTGCAGGAGACATCCGTGCCCACCTCTCCCCTTGCATCCCGTGTCTATTCTTTCCTCGTCTTTTGCGGAATCATTTTCTTGACCGCGTGCGGCGGGATGGATTCCAACTCCGCCCCCTTTCAGCCCCCTCCCGGCCTCAAGCAGATCAAGCACATCGTTTTCATCATCAAGGAGAATCGCACCTTCGACACCTACTTCGGTACCTATCCTGGCGCCGACGGTGCTACTACGGGGAAGCTCTCCAACGGCGCCATGATTCCACTCGCCCCTACTCCCGATCGCGTCCCCTGTGACCCGGGCCACGGCTTCCAGGGAGCCACGCTCGCGATTGACGGCGGCAAGATGGACAAGTTCGACCTGATCACTCCCAATTGCCTGCTCAGCGACGGCAAGACGCCGCTCTCCTACAGTCAACTACAGCAGGCGGATATTCCGAACTACTGGCAATACGCCCAGAACTTCGTGCTCGCCGACCACATGTTTTCTTCGTTAACCGGGCCCAGCTTTCCCAACCACCTGTACACCGTCGCCGCTACTTCCGGAGGCGCGATCAACAATCCCGGCAACCTGACCTTGAGTCGCTGGGGCTGCGATTCCAATCCCGAAGCCCGGGTCGGTGTGATGGACAGTCACGGTAAGATCACGGGCCAATTTCCCTGCTTCGATTTCAAGACGCTGGCCGACAGCCTGCAAACCGCCGGCATCAGTTGGCGCTATTACGCGCCCGCTCAGGATGAGAGCGGTTACATCTGGTCCGCGCTCGATGCCATCAAACACATCCGCCAGACGTCGCTGTGGAATACCAACGTGTTGTCGCACACCCAGTTTGTGGTTGACGCGCGGAGTGGCAACCTGCCCGCTGTCAGTTGGATCGTCTCCCCAGGCGACCTCAGCGAACATCCCAGGGCGAGCACCTGCGTCGGGGAAAACTGGACGGTGCAGCAGATCAATGCCGCCATGCAGGGGCCCGACTGGGACTCGACCGCAATTTTTGTGACTTGGGATGATTTCGGCGGCTTCTACGACCACGTGCCGCCACCCTTGGTAGACCAGTTCGGCTTCGGCCCTCGGGTGCCCCTGCTGGTGATCTCACCCTTCGCACGCACCGGCGTGATCAGCCACTCGCAGTATGAGTTGTCGTCCCTGCTGGCTTTTGCGGAGAAGCGCTTTGGGCTTCTGGCGCTCGGCGAGCGCGATGCCAACGCCAATGATTTGGAAGATACATTTGACTTTACCCAAGCGCCGCGCCCGCCGCTTGTCCTCGCCCCCCGTATCTGCCCGTGAGTGTCCTTTAGGCGGGGGCGATCCTCGACGGCGTTTCTTCTGCCTGTTTCGGTTCCGTGGCAGGGCGTTGCATCTCCAACTGCTGCAACAGGTGACGCAGCAAGCGCCGGTCTCCTTTGCGGATGGACCGAAACTCGACGCCCATGCCCTGGTCGTGCGAGGAAGTGCGTACGATGCCCCGCATCCCCAATTCATAGTTTGGCAAGGAAAGAATCACTTGCACTTGTGCCCCCACCGGCACGATGCTGACCGTCTTCACCAGACAGCCCACCTCGGACAGATTGCACACCCGGCCCGACAATTTCAGGTCGGCGTAGTCGTCCCCCGGATCGTAGCGCCAGACTTCGGCTTCGCCTTCGCACTGGTAGCGCTCAGCGCGCCGTTGCATCTTGCCGCCAACGCCGCGCACCGGAGGCGCCTCGCGCAGCATGGGATCAAAAAGTTCCGCCACTTCCCGCAGTTCCGGTTCCCAAAGCAGCTTTTCACTTTCCACGCAGCGGACCCCAACCTGGTCCTTCACCCCGGCCTCGGCTCCACCAATCCAGATGACCCGGCACAGCGTGCGGTTGCGGCCACGCTCAATCGCAATCACCTCGCCCAACCGCGGCGTGCGTAATCCGCCGAGACGCGCTCCCCGCGCCGAAATGTCATAGGTGCAGGCAATCTCCACCCGCGGCCGCTTCTCGGCATCCCAAAACGTCACCCGCACGGGCAGCGCAACGTGAATGCGCCGGTCGTAGCGCTGGGGCGTTTTCTCGGAGGTGGGCTTGCGCCTGGGCGTCATGCGTGGGTCCTGATACTGCGTGTCACCACCTTCACGTTACCAGCGGCATGAGGGTCCAGCAATTTACCTCGGTACTTGTACCCACCACGCTTGTGTAGTTACTGCCGCGTGAGGCACGAAAGTGGGGGATATCCACAGGAGCCGCGAAAATAGCGGTTGCGCTGCCCACCACCCCTCGGCGATCATGCCGCCAGTCTCCTGCTCTCATGACCCTGACCGCGCCCGGAACGCTTTCGCCCTCCGCCGCCAAAATGCGTTTACTCAAGCGACTGCGCTGCAGCCTGCGCTGGGAGAAGCGTGCCTGGAATGAGGGGGCACGCCTGGTCGCTGGTGTGGATGAAGCCGGACGTGGCTCGCTCTTCGGTCCGGTGGTGGCGGCGGCGGTCATTTTGAACCCTGAAGACCGCATTCGCGGCTTGCGCGATTCCAAGCTGCTCACCCCGGAAGAGCGGGAACGGCTCGCTCCGCGCATTCGCCAGCGCGCCCTCGCGTTTGCAGTCGCTGCTGTGGATGCTGCCCGCATTGACGAAATCAACATTTACCAGGCGTCGCGCGTGGCCATGGAAGATGCCGTTCGCATTCTCCAACCCGCCGCCGACTATCTGCTGGTGGACGCCATGCGACTCTCACTCGATTGCCCGCAGCAGGCCATCATTCACGGTGACGCCATCTCTGCCTCCATCGCTGCCGCTTCCATTCTCGCCAAAGTCGAACGCGACCGCATGCTGCGCGAATTCGATCCACTCTTTCCGCAATATGGCCTCGCGTCGAACAAGGGCTACTGCACCCCCGTCCATCTCGCTGCTCTGCGCCAGTATGGTCCCAGCCCCCTCCACCGCCGCTCGTTCGCCCCGGTATGGAACGCGCAGGAAGTCCTGGCCTTTATGCTGGAGGAAGAGCTGGTGGACGCGCCGGTGCCCGCTGGACTGGAAAGCAGCGCCCTGAGCAAGGCATAGAGCCCGCCAAACGTCTGGCTCCCTCCTGCGTCTAAGATGATGGTGATGCCCTTCGCCTGACCAGGCAATGTTCTCTCCCATCTCCAATCCCGAGCCGCGCTCCCACGCTGCCGCCGCTTCCGTGCTGTTGCACGCCTTGCTGCTGGCCTGGCTCTTGTGGAAGCCGCAAGCTGTGCTTGTCTCCCCGCGCTTCGTGGTCGCAGGCGATAACGGCGCCGCCGTCACGCAGATTTACTGGTCAGGCGCTGTAGACGGGCAAGGTTCGTCACCCGCCCGGAGCAAGTCAACGTCCCACGAAACCATGCAGACGCACCTGACGCTACCGCCGCGCAAACGCTCTGCTCCGCAGCCATCGCTGGCACCGCAGCTCCTCGCGCGGGCCGACCTGAACCCTGAAGCTACGGGCGCTGCCAGCGCTGGCCGCCGCGCCGGGTCGTCTTACGGCTCCGTGTATGAGGGCGCCTACTCCGGTTCCGAAGTGAAACCAGCTCTGCCCATCGCTGAGGAAGATCCGGCGGTCGACCTCGACGAACTCCCCGGGCGCGTCCCCGGAACTGCCATCGTTGAGATCACGATTGACGAAGGCGGACACGTCATTGCCAAGCGCGTGGTGCAGAGCCTGGGCTCCTCGGTGGACGCCAAGATTCTAGCCGCACTCGACGCCTGGCGCTTCCACCCCGCCACCCGCGGCGGCGTCGCCATCGCTTCGAAGCAAGACGTGTATTACCGCTTGCCGCGGTAAGCGCCGAATCAGCTTGGGGTTTGACAAAAGTATGTATACGTACTATATTGTACGTACACTTATGTAGTTCTTCTATGCGCTTCGTGTGGGATGAAGAGAAGAACCGGCAGAACCGTTCGAAGCACAAAATCAGCTTCGAGACGGCAGCGCTGGTGTTCGAAGATCCCCAGGCTCTAAGCCGGCCCGACCGGGTTGTGGACGCAGAACAGCGTTGGCAGACACTGGGCTTGATCGGCGGCACCTTGATCATCAACGTGGCGCACACCTACCACGAAGAGGACGGAGAGGAAATGATCCGCATCATTTCCGCGCGAAAAGCGACACGACGGGAGCGGCAACAATATGAACACGGCGAGTAACAAACAGAGGAAAGAAATTGCGCGGCTCGCGGTCTTGCCTGACCGCGAGATTGATCTTTCGGACCAGCCGGAAATTACGGATTGGCGGGGAAGCGTGGTCGGGAAATTTTACCGGCCCATCAAGAAGCCGGTGACCGTTCGGCTGGATGCCGATGTGCTCGCGTGGCTGAAAGCGCAGGGAAGAGGCTACCAGACTAGAATGAACCACTTGTTGCGTACCGCCATGCAACGGCAAATGCGGAGCAAGCGGGCCTAGCCCAGAATCCCGTCTCACACCTGCTTCCACAGCTCCGCCCGGGGGTCTTCCGGATTCAGCCGCGCCAACTCCCGTAGCAACTCTTTCGTGCGTTCATCCCGCGGCATTGGAACCGCAATTTGCACTTCCACGATCTCATCGCCCCGCACGCCGTCGCGTGTGGCGGAAGGCACGCCTTTCTCCCGCAGCCGTAGCTTCTGCCCCGACTGTGTACCCGGCGGAATCCTCAGCAGCGCTCGCCCATCAATCGTGGGCACTTCAATCTTCGCGCCCAACGCCGCTTCCGTGGCGGTGATTGGCACAGTGAGGTGAATGTCATCGCCCTCGCGATGAAATACGGGATGCTCACCGGTGCGGATGATCACATAGAGGTCACCAGGGTTGCCATGGTTCATTCCGGCATTGCCCCGGCCCGCCAGGCGAATGCGCTGACCCTCGCGCGTCCCCGCCTTGATGCGCACTTCGAGCGGCTCCGAATGCACCTGGACGCCTTCGCCGCTGCAGACGCCACACACGCTGATGTTCTTTCCCGAGCCCTGGCAGCGTGGGCACGGACTGTTGAACTTCATGCGTCCGCCCGTCTGCGTCACTTGGCCGCTGCCGCCGCACTGGGCGCACTTGCCCGGCGATTCCAGATAGCCCTGCCCGTGGCACCGCGAACAGGCATCGCGCCGCGCCACGTCCAGCCGGATCACCGCGCCTCGAATCGCCTCCCAGAATCCGACCCGCACTTGATACTCCAGGTCGCCTCCGTCCTGCTGCGTCCCCTCCTGGGCGGCGCCGCGACCGGAGAAAATTCCCGAAAAAATGTCGCGGAAAGAAGATCCGCCGGCGCGCTGCGTCTTGCGCCCTCCACCCTCAAACATGTCAGAAAAATCAAATCCGCCAAAATCAAAGTGCGCGCCTTCACCGCCCTGGGGTGCAGAAAATCCGCCAGGAAAACCGCCCTGCCCGCCACCGCGCGCGTAGGCTTCCGCTGTAGCCGGATCAATGTTGTCGGAGTAGAAGCCCACCTGGTCATAGACTTTGCGCTTCTTGGGGTCGCTGAGAACGTCGTTGGCCTCGGAGATGACTTTGAACTTCTCCTCCGCTGTTTTGTCACCGGGATTGACGTCAGGATGATACTTGCGGGCAAGCTTGCGGAACGCTTTGCGGATGTCCTCGGTCGAAGCGCTCTTTTTGATCCCGAGTGCGGCGTAGTAGTCTTTGTTGGCTGTTGGCACTGTTCCTCAAAGGCAAAACGCCACGGATCGCACGGATGATCCGGATGAGTTTTCTTCTCGGTTCAAATCCGTGGAATCCGTGGCTGGTTGCTTTACTTCTTGTCCTCTACATCCACATACTCGGCATCAATCACGCCTTCGTCTTTCTTCTTCGCATCGCCGCCGGAAGTCGCACCCGCGCCCGCTGCTGCTCCTGGCGCCGCGCCCGCCCCCGGTTGTGCTGCCTTGTACATCTGTTCTGCCAGCTTGTGCGAGGCTTGCGTCAACTGCTCGCGAGCTTTGTCCATGGCTGCCTTGTCGCCGCCTTCCATGGCTTTCTTGGCGTCGGCCACCGCGTTTTCCACGTCACCGCGCTCGCTGCCGGAAATCTTGTCGCCATGCTCGCGCAGCATTTTCTCCACGCTATACAGCAGCGTGTCCAGTTGATTGCGCGCTTCAATTTCCTCGCGCTTGGTTTTGTCCTCAGTCGAGTGGGCATCGGCGTCTTTCGCCATCCGCTCCACTTCTTCCTTGGAAAGTCCCGAAGATGACGTGATCGTAATCTTCTGGTCTTTCCCCGTGGCATTGTCCTTCGCGGTCACGTTCAGGATGCCGTTGGCATCAATATCAAACGTGACTTCGATTTGGGGCAATCCTCGCGGCGCCGGGGGCAGCCCGGTCAGATGGAACTTGCCCAAGGTGCGGTTCTGCCCCGCCATCGGCCGTTCCCCTTGCAGTACGTGCACTTCCACCGAGGTCTGATTGTCCGCCGCCGTCGAAAACGTTTCCGACTTCTTCGTCGGGATCGTCGTATTGCGCGGAATCATCGGCGTCGAGACACCGCCCAGCGTCTCAATCGATAGCGTCAGCGGGGTCACATCCAGCAGCAGCAGGTCTTTGACTTCGCCCTTGAGCACGCCGCCTTGAATGGCCGCGCCCACCGCTACGACTTCATCCGGATTCACACCCTTATGCGGTTCCCGGCCAAACAGTTCCTTCACCAGCGCCTGGATGCGTGGCATGCGCGTCTGCCCGCCCACCAGTACCACTTCGTTGATCTTGTCCGCGGTCACGCCGGCATCGCTCATACACTGCCTGCAAGGCGTCAGCGAACGTTGCAACAGGTCGTCCACCATGGTTTCCAGCTTGGCTCGCGTCAGCTTCTTTACCAGGTGCTTGGGACCGCTGGCGTCGGCCGTGATGAAGGGCAGATTGATCTCCGTCTCCATAGTGGTGGAGAGTTCAATCTTGGCACGCTCGGCCGCATCGCGCAGCCGCTGCAGCGCCATCTCATTGCCCTTGTCGCGCAGATCCAGGCCTTCGTCTTTGCGGAACTCGTCAATCAACCAGTCCACGATGCGCTGGTCAATGTTGTCGCCGCCGAGGTGGGTATCGCCGTTGGTGGCCTTGACCTCAACCACGCCTTCGCCGACTTCAAGAATCGAAATATCAAAGGTGCCGCCGCCAAAGTCGTAGACGGCAATCATCTCGTCCTTGCCCTTGTCCAGACCGTAGGCCAGCGCCGCCGCTGTTGGCTCGTTGATGATGCGCTTCACATCCAGCCCGGCAATCTTGCCCGCATCTTTCGTGGCCTGCCGCTGCGCGTCGTTAAAGTACGCCGGCACGGTGATGACAGCTTCCATCACCTTTTCACCGAGATAATCCTCAGCTGCCTTCTTCAGCTTCTGCAGCACCAGCGCGGAAACTTCCGGCGGCGTGTAGGGCTTGCCCTGTGCCAACACCACCACGTTGTCGCCCTGCCGCTCCACCTTGAAGGGCACCATCTTCATCTCTTCATTGACTTCGTCGTAACGGCGCCCCATGAATCGCTTGATCGAAAAGACCGTGTTCTCCGGATTGGTAATCGCTTGCCGCTTGGCCACCTGACCCACCAGCCGCTCCCCAGTCTTGGTAAATCCAACCACGCTGGGCGTAGTCCGGCCACCTTCCTCGTTGGCGATGACTTTGGGTTCGCCACCTTCCATGACAGCTACGACCGAGTTCGTGGTTCCCAGGTCAATTCCGATAATTTTTGGCATTTTGAGTCTCCACACTGCAAACTAAGTGCTTTTATTGCATAGATTTAATGTATGGCAATAGAAACATGATAAGACTTGAGTGTATCGTTGTCAAGTCTTGGGAAATGAACTTTTCAGAAGAAGGGAAATTGATTCAGAGTTCTTCTAGAAAATCGTTGAGCATCCTGCGAAACAGAACTGCCATGGGCTTCCAGTCGCCCTGCATCGCCTGGGCACCCGCCGCTCCGTACGCGGGGTTGGGCCTGGGACGCAAGCGGACAAAAGGCGGCAGCCCATAACGCATTGCGAGGCTGTTGGCCCAAAGACGCGCAGTGCGGCCGTTCCCGTTGGCAAAGGGATGGATTCGCACCCACTCGGCATGCACCCAAGCAAAGAGATCGATGATGGCCGCCAGTTGGTCGGCATCAGGTTCCTGGCCGGTCGGCAGCAGCGCGTCCAACTCGGCGATCAAGGCCTGGAGTTTTGCTTCAAAGCGTGCTAGCTCCGCGGCTACATTTACCGATTCCACGCCATAATTCGCGCCGACTCGTACTTGGAGTTTCTCAAGACCTGGTTCGCCGCGAAACGCGCCCACAAATCGCGGGTCGGGCACGTCCAAGCCATTCATAACGAGGGTTTGCCAACGCCTTGCCGCTTCTAACGTTGGAGCCTCGCGCCGCTCCGAAGCCCGAACGATTTCCTCCAGGACGCGCGCGAGGTTCTGCCGCAACTGGGGACTGTCCTCGTCCCAGTTAGGCACCTAGAAGTTCTCGAATCTTGCTTTGCACGGGCCCTGCTGGCTTGAGTTGTCCCTCGACGAACTGGCCCTCCATCGGCTCGCCCTCAAGCGGGTCCTCAAGGCTCGCTTCGGCCTCCACGAACGCGGCGATCGCTCGCTGGAATCCAGGATCCTGCTTCCGATAGGCTCGGAGGGCTGCCAAGTTCGCTTCCAGGCTGCGTTCTTTTCGGCCCCGCCGGCTGAGGTAGCCCTTGATCGCCTCGTTCAGCAGCTGATTGATGGGGCGCCCTTCGACCTTACTGAGGTTCTTTAGGGCAGCACGCTCTTCAGCGTCTATTCTCAGCGTGAAAGGGATTCTAGCCATGCCAGTAGGTTATGCCAGGCTTAGGTTGATGTCAATATGCGTTTTTGACATCATTATGGCCAAGCTAGGCCCGTACCGCGATTCCCAGCTAGAAATCAACGTAAACTATTGATGATATTGAGTGTTATCGCTGAAATCTTGGTGCAGCGCGGCTCCATCTCGGGCCGCGACCCTTCCTCTCCTGGTGGATGCTCCAGGATAATGTCGCCTCTTAGAACACGCACAGCAACTCGTACATCAGGTTTGCCGCCAGCAGGGAAGTGATCTCAGCGGAGTCGTAGGGCGGCGAAACTTCGACCACATCTGCCCCCACAATCTTCTGCCCAGCCAACGCCCGCACCAAGTTCAAGATCTGAATGCTCGACAACCCACCCACCTGCGGCGTGCCGGTGCCCGGCGCAAACGCGGGATCCACCACATCAATATCGAGTGAGACATACAGCGGACGCCCGCGTAGTTTTCGCAACACCCGCTCCACCGGGCCCATCCCATCGCGATGAAACTCCTCGCTGGTGATGACGTGGAACCCATGCTCGCGGCCAAACGCAAAATCCTCGCGGCTGTAGACCTGTCCGCGCAGACCCACTTGCAACACTCCACCCGGTAGCAACAAGCCTTCCTCCACCGCGCGCCGCACCGGCGTCCCATGCGAGTGCGGGCTGCCGAAATATCCGCTCCAGGTGTCGTTGTGCGCGTCAAACTGCACCAGTCCCACCGGCCCAAACTTACCGTGAATGGCGCGCAAAATGGGCAACAGAATGGAATGATCGCCGCCCACACACAGCGTTCGCGCTCCGCTGTCGAGTACCTTCGCCAGTTGCTGCGTGATCCGCCCGAAGGTGTCTTCGAGCGACAGCGGGTTGATGGAAAGATCGCCGCAGTCCGCCACGCGCAACTTGTCAAACGGATTGACGTTCAACACCGGGTTCCACGGCCGGATCATAGCCGACTGCTCGCGCACATGCCGCGGGCCATAGCGCGGCCCCGACCGCGTGGTGGTGCCGCCGTCATAGGGAATGCCGAGCAGGGCCACATCCAGGTTCTTGACCCGCGTCACGTGCGGCAGCCGCATGAAGGTCGCAATGCCCGAAAAGCGTGGGTAGATCAACGCATCCACCGGCTGCGGATGCGGCTTGGCGCGTTTCTTTTTCTTGATCACGGGCCGGGATTATAAACCACCCGCCAGGCTGCCTTTTCGCCCGCTCGCCCCCGGGAGACGCCCGCTCTGCATGGTAGTATCGAGGCAACCCAGGATGACACTGAACCACGTTGACATCATTTTCTATTCCCTGATGGCGAGAGTCTGATGACCGCCCGCTCCCCTCAGCGCAAGCGTGTCCTCAGCGGCATGCGCCCCACCGGCAAGCTCCACCTCGGCAACTTTGTGGGTGCACTCGACAACTGGGTGCGCATGCAGGACCAGTACGATTGCTTCTTCTTCATTGCCGACTGGCACGCGCTCACCACCGACTACGCCGATACCTCGAGCGTGAAGCAGAATTCCCTTGAGGTCGCCATGGACTGGCTCGCCGCCGGCCTTGACCCGGAACGCTGCACCATGTTCATGCAATCGCACGTGCCCCAGCACGCCGAACTGCATCTGCTCTTTTCCATGGTCACGCCGCTGGGCTGGCTGGAACGCGTACCCTCCTACAAAGAGCAGCGCGAAAACATCAAAGACAAAGATCTCAGCACCTACGGATTTCTCGGCTATCCGTTGCTGCAGGCGGCGGACATCCTGATCTACAAAGGGGATTTCGTGCCGGTGGGCGAAGACCAGGTGCCCCACGTGGAACTGACCCGGGAAGTGGCGCGCCGCTTCAACCTGTTTTACCCCAAACGCGGTCGCAAGACATTCGTTTTTCCTGAGCCGAAGCCGCTGCTCACTCTTGCCGCCAAGCTCCCCGGCACCGACGGCCGCAAGATGTCGAAGTCCTACGGCAATACCATCTTGCTCACCGACCCCGAGCTGGTGGTACGCCAGAAGCTGAAGACCATGGTGACCGATCCCGCCCGCGTGCGCCGCACCGATCGCGGCAACCCCGACATCTGCCCCGTCGGCGACCTGCACAAGATTTTCAGCGACCAGTCCACCCTAGCCAAAGTGAATGAAGGCTGCCGCTCCGCCGGCATCGGCTGTATCGAATGTAAGGGCTGGGTTGCCGACGCCCTCGTCGAGGTGCTCACTCCCATGCAGCAGCGCCGCCAGAAATACGAGGACAAACCCCGGCTCGCCTGGGATATTCTGGAAGCAGGGTCGGCCCGCGCCCGCAAGGTCGCCGGGGCCACCATGGACGAGGCGCGGGAAGCCATGCATCTTTCGCCCGGCTTCGAGCCGCCACGTCCGGAAAATTCGTAACCCGCTGTGCCGATGAACGTGCCGATGAACGTGCTGATGAGCGAACCGTTACAACCCGTTGTGGAAGCCGCGCCGCCGCAGAAACCGAGGCCGGAGAGTGATTCTCCTTTCGCCGTTTCCGTTGGCGAGGTTTATGACGGCCCGCTCGATCTCCTGCTCGACCTCATCCGCAAGCAGGACATTGACATCTACGACATTCCCATCGCCCGCATCACGGCCCAGTACTTGGCCTACGTCGAAAAGATACGCGAGCTCGACGTCAATCTGGCCGCCGACTTCATCTACATGGCCGCGGTGCTCATCCAGATCAAGTCGCGCCTGCTGCTGCCGCGCGACCCGCTGGCCGCTGCCGACGACCAGGAAGACCCGCGCAATGAGCTGGTCAACCGCCTGCTCGAGCACGAGAAGTTCAAGTCCGCCGCGCAAATGCTTTTGCAGAAACAGCAACTCGAAGACGCCGTCATCAGCAATCCGGTATTAAAAGAGTTTTTTCACGACGAAGGCACCGAACCGGAACTGGCAGCCGACATGATTGACCTGGTGCGCACCTTCCGCCAGGTGCTGGAGCGCGCCAAGTCACGGCCCATTCTGGAAGTGGACGAAGAGCAGGTCACCGTGGGGCAGATGGTGGATTACTTGCGCCGCCGGCTCGCTCTCGAAGATCGCCCCGTGCGCCTCAAACAACTCCTGCGCAACGTGCCTTCGCAAAATGCGCTCGTCTGCCTGTTTCTGGCGCTGTTGGAACTCGTCCGCCTGCAGGCGATTCTGTTGCGCCAGGACCGAACCTTTGGGGAAATTCTGATCAAGAAGCACAGCGCCTTCGACGCGGTCCTGGCCGAGCAGACTGCCGTGCGCGACGATTGGCGGTAAAGATTTTTCTGAAAGCTGACAGCTGAAAGCTAGAAGCAAAAAAAGCTATGAGTCTTAAAGCTCAAATTGAAGCCATTATTTACGCTACGGAGACCCCCGTCACCGTGGAACAGATCGCCCACCTGGTAAAGGATTCCGTGAACGCCGAGAACGGCGCCGCCGATGGATCTGCCGATGCGCCTGCCGACGCCACTGCCATCCGTGCTCGCGTGCGCTCCGTGCTCGACGAGCTGATCGTCGAATTTTCTTCTCCAGATCGCGGCATCGAAGTCCGCGCGGTGGCCGGCGGCTACCGCATGGCCACCAAAGCCGAGCACCACGACCTGATGCGCGGCTTTGCCAAAAGCCTCAAGCCTCCCATTCGCCTCTCGCTGCCCGCCCTCGAGACCCTGGCCGTCATCGCCTACAAACAGCCGGCCACAGTCCCCGAGATCAGCGAAATTCGCGGCGTCGATTCCGGCGGCGTCATCGCCACCCTGCTTGACCGCAAACTCATTACTACCGCTGGCCGCAAGCAGGTGATTGGCCGCCCCATCCTCTACAAAACCACCAAAGAATTTCTAATGCGCTTCGGCCTCAACGAAGTCAGCGAACTGCCCAGCATGGAGGAATTCGAGAAGCTCGTCGCGCAATCCTTTCAGGACGAAATGTTTGTCGCGGATGCAGCCACTGCCACAATGCCCGGCAACTCCGCCGCAGCTGCGGAAGAAGCTGCGGAAGATGCTGCGGAAGAAGAAGATGCCATTCCCGAAGAACTCGCAGAAGAATCCGCGCCAGCTCCTGACGCTGTGAAGTCCTGATGCCCGCCGAGCGCCTGCAAAAAATTCTCTCGGCAGCCGGCATCGCCTCCCGCCGCAAAGCCGAACAGCTCATTGCCGCCGGCATGGTCCAGGTCAATGGACAGACCGTAACTGCGCTCGGCACCAAGGCCGACCCGGCTACCGATCACATCCGCGTGCAGGGCAAGCTGCTGCGTTCCGCCGAACGCTACGTCTATTTCCTGCTCAACAAACCGCGCGGCTATGTCACCACGGTCAGCGACCCCGAAGGCCGGCCCACCGTGATGCAACTCCTGCCCGGCGTCCGCGAGCGCGTCTATCCCGTTGGCCGCCTCGACTATGCCAGCGAAGGCTTGCTGCTCATGACCAACGACGGCGCACTGGCCAACGCGCTGACCCGCGCTGCCTCCCACGTGCAGAAGACCTACGTCGCCAAAGTCAGCGGCCAGCCCGATGAAGCAGCGCTCGCCAAGCTCCGTGCCGGCATCGCTCTGCCCGATCGCAAGCAGCGCCCCACGCGCACTGCGCCCGCTGGCATTCGCGTGGTCAAGGTTGCGGCCAATCCCTGGTATGAAGTGACGCTGATCGAAGGTCGCAACCGCCAGGTGCGCCGCATGTTCGAAGCCGCCGGTCATCGCGTGGAAAAACTGCGCCGCGTCCGCTACGGCCCGCTCACTCTCGACGTCCCCCCCGGCGAATTTCGCAAGCTGCGCCGCGAAGAAGTCGCACAACTCAAAGCCGCCGCGTCGGCCAAGCCCTGATTGCCCTCGCGTGACACCATTCCGCCCTCGTGCCATGATGGAAGTGTTCCGCAATGAGTGATCTCGAACAATTGGTACCGGCGCATGTCCGTGCTCTCGCCGAATATCCGCCGGGCAAGCCGCTCAAACAGGCCGAGCGGGAGAGCGGCCTACCCTGCATCAAGCTTGCGTCCAATGAGAATCCCTTTGGCCCGTCTCCGCTCGCCCGCGCGGCCATGCAGGAAGCGCTTCTCGAAGCCAATTTCTATCCCGATGACTACGCCGGCGAACTACGCTTCATGCTCGCCGAGCGCCACCGCATTCACGCCGATCAAATTCTCGTCACCGCCGGCTCGACTTCATTCCTCACCATCCTCGCTCACACCGTGCTCTCGCCCGGCTTGAACGCCGTCACCAGCGCGCTTTCGTTTATTCAATACCCGATCGTCACCCGGGCCGCGGGCGGCACCCTCATTGAAACGCCGCTGCGCAACCACGGCTTTGATCTCGAGGCCATCCTCGCGGCCATCAATCCGCAAACGCGCGTCGTCTACCTGGCCAACCCCAACAATCCCACCGGCACGCTCTTCGACGCGGCCACGCTCGACCGCTTTCTCGATCGCGTTCCGTCACACGTGCTGGTGGTGATTGATGAAGCCTATTACGAATTCGCGCAATATTTCGCTAGCCACCGCGGGGTCAACTATTCCCATTCGCTCGACTACATCCGTCAGGGCCGTCGCGCCGTAGTGCTGCGCACTTTCTCCAAAGCGCAGGGGCTTGCCGGCATGCGCATTGGCTACGGCATGGGCCCGGCAGAGTTGATCTCTTATTTCGCGCGTCTGCGCACCACGTTCTCCGTCTCCGCCGCCGCCCAGGCCGGTGCCGCCGCTGCTCTGCGCGACGAGGCCCACGTCCTGCGCGCCGTCGAGAACAACGCCCGCGAAGCCCCCAAGCTCGAAGCTGCTCTCGCCGCTCTCGGCTGCCGGATTGTGCCCACCTGGGGGAATTTTGTCTTCTGCGAACTTGGCGAAGACGCCTCCGCCATGGCCCGCCGTCTGCAAGACCGCGGCGTAATTATCCGCTCGCTAAAACCCTGGGGCGCACCCACCGCCATCCGCGTCACCATCGGCACGCCAGAACAAAACGAGAAGTTTCTGGCCGCCTTCCGCCAGGAGAGAAAGTAAGAACAATTGCGGAAGTTAGATTGCAGATTGCGGAAGTGACACCGCAAAAGCAGCGCATCTTGTCATTCTGAGCGAAGCGAAGAATCCCTGTCGTCTCGCTTGTTGTGTGGTTGTAAGGATGCTTCGCTACGCCCAGCCTCACACCGTGTTCTGGCCTCACTTCTGCAATCTGCAATCTGACTTCTGCAATCCTTCAATTCGACAATCCGACAATTCGACAATGGGGGTACTTCACTTCTGGCACTTCGGACAGTAATGGCTGCTTCTCCCCCCGATCACCACCCGTTGAATCGCCGTCTTGCACCGACGGCACGGCTGCCCTTCGCGCCCATAAACCCAGTGCCGAATCTGGAAGAAACCTTCCTCGCCGTCCGCCCCCACGTAATCGGAGACTGACGACCCGCCCATCTCGATGGCGTCGCGCAACACCCGCTGCAACGCCCGATACAGCAGTCGCAACTCCGCCCGCGTCAATGACGCTGCCCGCCGCCGTGGCCGCACCCGCGCCCGCGCCAGCGACTCATCCGCATAAATGTTGCCCACGCCCCGCAACAGTTTCTGGTTCAGCAGCGCACTCTTGATCGGTGTTTTCCGCCCACGAAAGAACCCGGCAAACGTTTCCAGATCGACCTCCAGCGGCTCTGCTCCGCCCGGATCGAACCCCGCTTCTGTCCGCACGCTCAGCTTGCCGAACATTCGTGCATCGACAAAACGCACCTCGCGCCCGGAAGCCAGCTTCACCACGGCATGCGTGTGTTTCGCCGTTTCCGTTTGCGCGTCGCAGACCAGCATCCGCCCCGTCATCCCCAGATGGACGATCCACTGCGCCCGCCCGCCGCCTCCGCCCGTCGGCTCCAGATCAAACACAATATGTTTTCCCATGCGCCGCACCTGCGCAATCCGGCGACGCTCGAGTGTTTTCGCCATCAGTTCCGGCGGCGATTTCATCGGCTGTGGGCGCGACCCCAGCCATACCGACTCGATGACGTCTCCCGTAACTCGCTGCGCCAGCCCGCGCGCCACCGTTTCCACTTCAGGAAGCTCCGGCATGGAACCTAGTCTACAGTCGCCTTCCCCGTGCCTGCGACTGGAGGTCTGCGGGCCGGTAGCGTCCTAAGAATGCGCTGAGATGGCGGCGGCCTCGGAGACCACGTGTGGGGAATAAACGAGCTTGTGGGATAGTTACGAAAGGCGTAGTATTCTGCTGGCTGAAAGCACCCAATGGCAGTCGGTGTACCTTCGACATCTGTTCGCGGGCGGACTTTAGGATCACTCTGATTCTACAGGAGTGTCTCTGATGCCGCCCACAGATGTTTGCGAGCCCTTGGAAATCGGCGATGCATTTCCTTCCCCCACTTTAAGGCCGATGTTGCTGGAGATGCCCGGTATGGCACCAAAAGAACCGCAGATTGTTCTCACGGGAATGTGGGGTTTCATATCGAGGAGTTTGGGAATTCCGGCTTGGGGACAAATCCTCTGCCTTGCAACCCTCGCTCTTGCCGGCGGGGCATTGCACATTGAAATGACCCTCGCCTCAATTAACACTAAACTTGACTTGATGCCCGCAATGCTTGGCAGGCAGCTCATTTCTGATGCATCCAGGTATGCGGGAAGAGACGAAACAGCCGCACTCAAGGCTACGGACAATGCAATTGCGCTTATCAGGCTCGCATCCAATAGTCGCTTAAAGGTTCCCACCGATTACTTTTCTGAGACGAGTTCTGCAATTGGCTCACTTGCTGCCGCAAGTAGTGGAACAGGTCAACTTTGGGATACCGCGATTTCAGCCCGTCTAGTCTTGGCAGAATATCGTTCCAAGATTGCTCCCATACCTACAGATTTTGGCAAAACAGCAGCTACGCATGAGCCTTTGCGAGTCTCCGAAAGCGGTACGGTGGATAGCCGGACATGGCCAGCGGCGACACTCGTGTCCGAGATGCCGCCTGGAACAGATTTCCTGATTACAATTGACCCAATCGAGAAGCGCCTACTTTCCGATAATCGCTTTATTGACACGATCGCATTCAAGAACGGAGAACAAACTTTAGATGGGTTCCATTGGCGTAACGTGGTATTTGTCAACACGCACATCAAGTATTATGGGGGCGAAGTAGAACTTGCAAATGTGCGCTTCGTTCAATGCACCTTTCAAATTGTCAGAGACTCCCACGGCAGTCAGATGGCGAATTATGTAGCGGTGCTGCCAAGCGAGCCTGTAGTCGTCGGAACCAGACAGACCAAACCCGCTGCGGGACTCTAAAAGCTTACCCCTCAACGCACTATTAGGACACCACCCCGCGGGCCGGGGCATTGCCCCTCCACAGCCCTCCACGTTATGATGTCTTGTACGCACTACGTTCCCGCAAAACTCCAAGTCTTTCGCCTGTGTTTCGGCTGGCGGGTGAAAAGTGTGTGCATGTCTGTCCCAGCGGTCCCCGACCGCTATGATTCCTGATCCGGAGTTGCAATTTTGAACAGAGGCAGAACTGCGGTCATCATCGGCGCGCAGTGGGGCGACGAAGGCAAGGGCAAGATTGTGGATGTGCTCTCCGAGCGCTTCACCGTCGTCGCGCGCTATGCCGGCGGCCACAACGCCGGCCACACTGTCATCATCAACGGCAAGAAATTCATCTTGCAGCTTGTCCCCTGCGGTGTGCTCCGCCCGGGATGCCGCAGCGTCATCGGCAACGGCGTGGTGCTTGATCCGCTCGCCTTCCTCAAGGAAGTCGGCGGTCTCCGTGGGATGGGCGTCGCCGTGGACGGTCATCTCTTCGTCAGCAACCGGGCCCAGGTCATCCTGCCTTACCATCGCATGATGGAACTCGGTTCGGAAAACGCTCCTGGCCGGGTCAAAATCGGCACCACCTCGCGCGGCATCGGCCCTGCTTACGAAGACAAGATGGGCCGTCGCGGGTTGCGTGTCGCCGATCTGCTCGACCTCAAACTGCTCCGCACCCACATTGAAAACGCCTGCGCCGAGAAAAACATGATTGCGCACGCGCTCTTCAACTCCGAGCCGCTCGATTCCGACAAGATGTACAAGGAATACGCGGCCGCCGCCGAGCAACTCGCGCCTTTTGTCTGCGACACGGCCGCGCTGCTCAACCGCGCCATTGCCGAAGGACATGCCGTAGTGTTCGAAGGTGCGCAGGGTTCGATGCTCGACATTGATCATGGCACCTATCCCTTTGTCACTTCTTCCAGTGCCACCTCCGGCGGCGCCGTCACCGGCACGGGTGTTCCGCCGAATGCCATTGACACCGTTATCGGTGTGACTAAGGCCTATTGCACCCGCGTCGGCGGCGGCCCCTTCCCCAGCGAAGCGCTCGACTCCATGGGCGAAGTCTTGCGCGCCCGCGGCAACGAATTCGGCGCCGTCACCGGCCGCCCCCGTCGCTGCGGTTGGATGGACTTGCCTCTCCTGCGCTACGCTGGCATGATCAACGGCATCAACTGGCTGGTGGTTACCAAACTTGACGTGCTCGATGAACTGGCGGAGATTCCTGTCTGTGTGGGCTACAAACTGGACGGCAAACCCACCACCGAAATCCCGCCGCAGGTCAGCGGGTTGGAGCGCCTCGAATGTGTCTACACCAAGATGCCGGGCTGGCGCACTCCCACGCAGGACATTACGACGATGGAGAAGCTGCCCAAGGCGGCCCGCGAGTATCTGGCCTTCCTGGAACGCGAGACCGGGGCCCGCATCGGCATGGTCTCTACCGGCCCGGGTCGCGATCAGACGATGTACACTGACGCTTTCCAGGCGGCACTGAAGAGCATGGAGAGCGCCGCGTAGCGTTAGGAGACTATTGGGATCGGGCGCGGCTTTAGTCGCGCCAGCTTGGCGCGGTGAACATCTTGGGCTTCAGTGGGTGCGAGAGAACTGCTCCTTCGTCGGATGTGGTGGGCCGAGAACTGCGGATATCAGCCCCGGAGGGGCGTTTGCCAATAGCCCGGCGCTTTCAGCGCCGGGGAAAAGTGGGAACACCGAGCCAGTCCCGGAGGGACGACTGAAATTCTCACGCACTCTTCAGCCCTACGAGTTCTAATTTTTTTGAGGATTGGAGATCAGCAATGGTGGTGTTGTCGGTAGTCTGGATGGCGAAGGCGGGCCATGAAGCCGAAGTGGCCGGAATCTTCAGCAAGCTGCAGGAAGAATCACGCAAGGAACCTGGTTGCACAATGTATGTCGTGCACCGCCACCGCACCGAGCCGCGGCGCTTTTTTCTGTACGAACAGTACCAGGACGACGCCGCTCTCGAAGCTCACCGCACCGCCCCACACTTCATGGAATACGCCAGGAAGGCCCTGCCCAAAATCGCCGAGCGCATCGAGGGCCAGCTCTACGACCTGCTGCCGTAGCCTACTTCTTGTCCACCATCAACACGCCGCCGGACGCATAGCTTTCCTTCGAGACCTCGTGGAAGGCCACGACAATCGCCTCCCGCCGCGCGCCTGCTTCTTCCGCCATGGCGTCCGTGATCCGCTGCGCCAGTTTGCGCTTCTGTTCGACGGTGCGTCCCGTCAACATCGTGACTTGAACCAAAGGCATGGAACACCATCCCCTCTCTTCAACCGGCAGAAAAAGCACGGAACTCCCGCACCAGGAAGATCCGTGCTCATCCGTGAAATCCGTGGCGAGGCTTGCTATTTCGCCAGTTCGTACCCGGCAAAAAAGAAGCTCAGCTCAAAGCGCGCCGTGTCTTCCGCATCCGACCCGTGGATGGCGTTGTGCTCGATGTTGGTGGCCCACTTCTTGCGGATCGTGCCCTCTTCCGCATTCGCCGGATTGGTGGCCCCCATCAGCTTGCGCAAATCGGCAATGGCATTTTCTTTTTCCAACGCCAGCACCACAATCGGCCCGCTCGACATGAAGTTCGTCAGCGAATTGTAAAACGGCCGCGCCGCGTGCACCGCATAAAACTGCTCTGCCTGGTGCTTGGAAATTTCCAGCATCTTGATGCTGAGAATGTGGAAGCCCTGTTTTTCAAACTGTTCGATGATGTCGCCGACCGCGTTCTTCTTCACCGCGTCCGGCTTGACGATGGTAAGAGTGCGTTGCAGTGTTTTCATAAGTGATGGTTTTGTCCTTGAATCTCGCGGTGTTCTCCGCGTTCTTTGCGCCCTCTGCGGTTCAGTTCCTCGGCTACGCTTTCACGCCCAGCACCGACGCCAGCGTCTCGCCCATCATGGCTGGCGACTCCGCCACTCGGATACCCGCAGCTTCCAGCGCTTTGATTTTTTCCGCCGCCGTTCCCTTACCGCCGGAAATGATCGCGCCCGCGTGTCCCATGCGCCGGCCCGGCGGCGCAGTCTGCCCGGCGATGAACCCCACCACCGGTTTTTTCATATTGCGCTTCACGAAATCCGCCGCCGTTTCTTCCGCGTCGCCGCCAATTTCGCCAATCATGATTACAGCCTCAGTCTGTGGGTCGCGATTGAACAGGTCCAGCGCATCCACAAAGGTTGTGCCGATGATGGGGTCGCCGCCGATGCCAATGGCCGTGGACTGTCCAATCCCGCGCAGCGTGAGCTGATGCACCGCCTCATACGTCAGCGTGCCCGAACGCGATACGATCCCCACGGAACCTTCCTTGTGAATCCGCGCCGGCATGATTCCCACCTTGCATTTTCCGGGTGAAATGATTCCCGGACAATTCGGCCCAATCAGCCGCGAACGCCGCGACTGCAGAAACTCCCACGCCTTCACCATGTCCAGTGCGGGAATACCTTCCGTGATGCAGACGATCAAGTCGATCTCGGCATCGGCCGCTTCCATGATGGCGTCCGCAGCCCCGCCCGGCGGCACAAAAATCACCGAGGTGTTCGCCCCTGTCTTCTCCACCGCTTCCAATACCGTGTTGAAGATCGGCCAACCTTCATGCGTGGTTCCGCCCTTGCCGGGCGTGACACCGCCCACAACTTTGGTTCCGTACTCCGCGCAGGCCTTGGCGTGAAACGTCCCTTCACGCCCGGTCAGGCCCTGCACTACCAGCTTCGTTGCTTTGTTAACCAGGATTGCCATGAGTGCCTTCTCCAAAAAATGTCGCGCTACGCCCGCCCGGCTGCCGCTACCACTTTCTCTGCCGCGTCCTTCATTGTTTCCGCCAGGATGAAATTCAATCCTGACTCCGCCAGGATTTTCTTGCCCTCTTCCACGTTCGTGCCTTCCAGCCGCAGCACCACGGGAAGCTGGATGTTGGTCTTGCGCGCGGCTTCCACCACGCCCGTGGCCAGCGTGTCCACCCGCAGGATGCCGCCAAAAATATTAATGAGTACGGCCTTCACACTTTTATCGCTGAGCAGAATCTCAAACGCGTGCGCCACTTGTTCGGCATTGGCTCCGCCACCCACATCCAGAAAGTTTGCCGGCATGCCGCCCGCGTACTTGATGATGTCCATGGTCGCCATCGCCAACCCGGCGCCATTCACCATGCAACCTACGTTGCCATCCAGCTTGATGTAGTTCAGGCTGTACTTCGACGCTTCGACTTCGAGTGGGTCTTCTTCCGTGAGGTCGCGCAGGTCTTTCAACTCGGGATGCTTGAAGAGCGCGTTGTCGTCAAAATTGATCTTCGCGTCCAAGGCAAACAAGCGCCCGTCTTTCGTAGTAATGAACGGATTGATCTCCAGGAGGGAAGCATCCGTCTCCAGAAATGCTCGATAGAGCCCCCCGAGAAATTTCACCGCTTCGCTGAGTTGCTCCGGCTTCAGGCCCAGCGCAAACGCCAACTTGCGCGCCTGGAACGCAATCATGCCCATGCCGGGATCCATGTGTTCTTTCAAAATGGCATCGGGATTTTCCGCTGCCACCTGCTCAATGTCCATGCCGCCCGCCGCCGACGCCATGAAGACTGCTTTCCCTTCGGCACGATCCACCAGAATGCCGAGGTAGAGCTCGCGATCAATTGGCAGCGTCTCTTCGATCAGCAATCGCCGCACGATGCGCCCTTCCGGCCCGGTCTGGTGGGTCACCAGCGTCATGCCCAGCATTTTTTCGGCGAACTGTCCCGCTTCTTCGACCGACTTGGCAATTTTCACGCCGCCGCCCTTACCGCGACCGCCGGCATGAATCTGGGCCTTCACCACTACGCCGTTCGCGCCGGAAGAAAAAAGATTCTGGGCGATGCGCACAGCTTCCTCGTGAGTGGTCGCCATCTCGCCGCGGGGAACCGGCACGCCGTACTTTTTGAGGATTGCCTTCGCCTGGTACTCGTGAATTTTCATGATGATCCCTGCGTATGAGGTCGCTTACAGCGTTGGTTCCGGGCAGCAAACCATTGATTCTACAGGACGAAGAAGTGTTTCGCCAAGAATTAAGCGAAGCCATCCGCGGCGCGCGCTCGTGGGCGTTTTTTCCTGTCTCCGGCCGATTTGATTAACCTGTAACCGATCTTTTACTGGTTAATCATATCCTCAGATAACATTGTCGCAGCCGTTTGTGTCCGCGAAAGCAGGGGGAACATGGCGTCACCCACCGACATTCGACCGCCGTTTACAGCCGAGACTGCGAAGGCCAAAGTGCAAGCTGCGGAGAATGCCTGGAATACCCGCGACCCGGAGCGGGTCGCTTTGGCTTACACCGAAGACTCGCAGTGGAGAAACCGCAGCGAATTTCTGCAGGGGCGCGCGGCCATCAAAGAGTTCTTGCGCCGCAAATGGGCGAAGGAACTCGATTACCGGTTGAAGAAGGAGTTGTGGACATTTACCGGGAACCGCATCTCCGTGCGTTTTGAATATGAGTGGCATGACGAGGCGGGGCAGTGGTATCGGAGCCACGGCAACGAACAGTGGGAATTCGCGTCCGACGGGCTGATGCAGCGGCGCGATGCCAGCATCAACGATTATCCGATCAACGAAAGCGAAAGACGCATCCTCTGAATGTTCGGGGCTGCTGCAAGTTGAAAGAGAAATGATTATCAAGGAACTTTGGCGGTATCCGGTGAAGTCGCTGGCGGGCGAGATGCTGCAGCAGGCGCGCCTGTCTGAGTTTGGCGTGGAAGGCGACCGCCGAGTGGTGGTGGTGAGGCCGTCGGGAAGGGTGATGACGGCGCGAAGCCATCCTCGACTTCTGTCCTTGAAGGGGAGCACCGGCCCGGATGGCGAGCCGCAGATCAACGGGAAGCCATGGTCGGATGCGGAAGCGCTGGCGCTGGTGCGCGAGGCGGCGGGTGAAGCGGTGGAGTTGGTAAAAGTGCAGGGCACGGAGAGTTTCGACGTGTTGCCACTTTCGGTGGCGACGGATGGCGCGGTGGCGTATCTCGGAGTCGACCGGCGTCGCTTCCGGCCGAACATTTTTCTGGGTGGAGTCGAGGGTCTGGCCGAACGCGCGTGGCAAGGTCGCGCGTTGCATATTGGCAACGTCGTGGTGCGTCTGGTGCAGTTGCGCAGCCGCTGCGTTATGACCACGTGGGACCCGGACACGCAAGTGCAGGATCCAAGCGTGCTGCGGCGAATTGTTGAGGAACTGGATGGAAGGCTCTCACTGGATTCAGCGGTGGAGCGGGGCGGAGTGATTCGGGTTGGGGATGAGGTGGAGTTGGTGCCGAGGTAAGAGCCTGCGGTTCAGAGTACAGAGCCGTCAAGGTTAGGGCCAAAGCTTGAAACGCAGAGGGCGCAGAGAAAATCCAAAAGCCTTGCGGGTGAGGTGATGGTGACCCTTGCCCGCGCCACACAGGCTTACTTGTTGTGCTCACGGCGGAGGAAGTTGGTGACCTTGGCGCGATTGCCGCACTCCTTCATGGCACACCAACGACGATCGCGGCGGCGGGAAACATCGTAGAAATAAAGTTTGCATTTAGGATTGCCACACTTGCGCACTGGGGCAGTCGGGCCTTCCACAATCAACTCAGCGGCGGAACGGGCGATCGCAATCAGGGTTTTCATGGGGCCATCTTCGCGCATGGCGAACTCGAGAGAATAACGTCCGGGGCGGGCAGCCTGAAGATAGGGATAACCTTCGGTCCGGCGAAGGATGTGATTGACGTATTCCGTCTGTTCGGGCTGCACCGAGCGGCGGTGGGCCAGGGCGTCGAGGGCAATGCGAATGGCGCCCGGAGAAAGTCGGCAGCGCGCAGGACGTCAGCGCACTCGCGCCCCCGGAGGAAGCCCAGCGCCTTGGCGGTCATTGGCTCAAGCGCACCGATGGCCACCAGAAGATCAAGAAAAGCCGCCCAATCGTGGATGGGATCGGGTATGCCGACAGGCGCAACCCCGGAATTGGCAAAATCAATGCACAGGCGATTGCCGATCAGGCAGTAGAGCGAAGAGGGAGCGCGCCCAAGCATGGGGTTGAACACGAGTGTGGCGCGTGTCTCGCCCCTTGGCAAGGGGCGGCATTGCCAGCGGCGGCCAGCGTGCGTTAGCTTGAAGCTTCCCGATGATCACGGAAGTTCTTCATCGTCTGGTGGTGCACCGGCAATCGCTGGAGCGGGCGGAGGCCTGTGCCGTGATGGCGGAGGTACTGCGCGGAGCGGCGACGGACGCGCAGATTGCGGCGCTGCTGGTGGCGTTGCAGATGAAGGGCGAAACGGTCGAGGAGATTGTTGGATTCGCGGAAGCGATTCGCCAGGCGGCAACGCCGTTGCCGGTGGCGGAGAATTCCGTTTTGTACGCCAGCACCACCGGGCGCGACGCGCTGGTGGACACGTGCGGCACGGGGGGCGACGCCAGCGGGACGTTCAACATCTCGACGGCATCGGCACTGGTGGCGGCGGGCGCGGGCGTGCGCGTGGCCAAGCACGGCAATCGCAGCGTGACCTCGAAGTGCGGCTCGGCGGATGTGATGGAATCGCTGGGAGTGAAAATTGACCTATCGCCGGCGCGGCTGGCGGCATGTCTGGAGGAAGTTGGAATTGCATTTCTGTATGCTCCGGCGCTGCACTCGGCCATGAAGTACGCGCAGCCGGTGCGGCAAGAGTTGCGCCTGCGAACCGTTTTCAATCTACTGGGGCCGTTGACCAACCCGGCGCACGCTTCGGCGCAAGTGGTGGGCGTGTATTCGGCGGAACTGGTGGAAAAGCTGGCGGAAGCGCTGAGCATGCTGGGCCTGAGGCGGGCGCTGGTGGTGCACGGCAACGACGGACTGGATGAGATCACGATTTCAACGGAGACGCGGGTGGCGGAAGTGCGCGACGGACGGGTGTGGAGTTATGAAGTGACGCCGGAAGAATTTGGACTGCGGCGCGCACCGCTGGAGGAAATCGCGGGTGGCGACGCGGCGGAAAATGCGGCACTGATTCGCGGCGTGCTCGGCGGCGAGAAGTCGGCGCGGCGGGATGTGGTGCTGCTGAATGCCGCGGCGGCGCTGGTGGCGGCGGGGCGGGCGGACGCTATGGCTGCGGCCATGCCGCTGGCGGCGAGTTCGATCGATTCCGGGGCGGCGCGGCGGAAGCTGGAAGCGCTGGTGGCGTTTGGGGCACGCGAAGACGGCGGCTGAGCTGCTGACAAGTGCAGGGGTCCTTCGCTACTGCTCAGGATGACAGAGTTGGGAGGAGCAACGGCAAAAGCTTGAAACGCAGAGGACGCGGAGGAAGCCGCAGAGATCACAGAGAAAGGCCTTGTTGCACTTCCGACGATGCACGCGGGAGCAGGCACAGAGGTCCTTCGCTCGCGCTCAGGATGACAGGGCAGTTTTTCCGGTGAAGCAGTGGTTCACTTCGCCAGCTTCTTCAATCTTTCAATCTGCTGCAGGTGATTGGGGCCGTGCGCCGCCATTTTTTCAATCATCTCGGCGACGGTGACGTGGCGATTGAGTTCGGGGTGGAAGGCGCTCTTGTTCAAGTCGGCGGGCTGGATGCGGCGCAGGACGCGGAGGTTGTGGTGGCGGAAGAGGCCGTAGGCGGCGACGAGTTCGGGAGCGCTGGATTCGATGTAGCCGAGTTCGCGCGCCCAGTCGTCCTGGTCCATGGGCGCAATGACGGGACTCTTGTCGGCGAGCATCTGGCGCACGCGATAGCCCTGCACGATCTCGATGTCGGCGAGGTGGCCAAGAATCTCGAGGATGCACCACTTATCTGGCGAGGGCTTGTAGCGCAGGACCTGGTCGGAGAGACCAATTACGGCTGCGGCGATTTCCTTCGGGCTCTTTTCGCCGGCCACCAGAGCGGATTTCAGTTGAGCAGGAGTCATCGGCGGACCAGATTACGAAATTACAAAATCCTATCTCACTTCTACCTTCTCGATCCATTGCGCCACCTGGACGTTCCAGCCGAGTTCCTTGCGCATGAGGTCGCGCAACTGGGTGGCGGCGTCGGGTTCGCCGTGGACGAGGTAGGTGACGGCGGGTTTCTGCTTGAAAGTGCCAAGCCATTCGAGGAGTTCGGGGGGATCGGCGTGGTCGCTGAACTGCTCGATGGCGGCGACCTGGGCGCGGATGGGAACGGACTGACCGAAGATTTTCACTTCTGGCGCGCCGCTCTTGATGATGGCGCCGCGCGTGCCGGGGGCCTGGAAGCCGATGAAGATAATCTGGTTTTTCGGATCGGGCAATCGCTGGGCGAGATGGTGGAGCACGCGGCCGCCGGTGGCCATGCCGCTGGAAGAAATGATGATCACCGGGAAACGCGAATCGTTGATCTTCTTGGAGTCGATGGCGGTCAGGGCAAAACTGAAACCCGCCCAGGTGAGGGGTGAGCCGTAGCGCGCCACCAGGGCCTTGTTCTCGTCGCTGTACTCTTCGGTGTGCTTCAGAAAAATCTCCACGGCTTTGATGGCCATGGGGCTGTCGCAAAAGACCGGCACACGGGGGATTTGGCCAGACTCCATCAGTTCCTTGATCATGAAGAGAAACTTCTGGGTGCGCTCGACGGCGAACGCAGGCACGACTACGCTGCCGCCGCGCTCGACCGTCTGGGTGATGACGCGGGCAAGTTGCGGGCGGGGATCGTCATGCGGATGGCGGCGATTGCCATACGTGGATTCCATGATGAGCACGTCGGCAGTTTCGCCTTCGGTGGGGCCGGCGTGCACGACTTTGCCGGGCGCGATTTCGTGGTCGCGGACACGTCCGATGTCGCCGGTGAAGAGCAGGCGGCGCGACTGGCCGTTGATCTTGAGCGTTACTTCCGCCATGGCCGAGCCCAGAATGTGCGCTGCGGGCACGAAACGGAACGACAGTTCCGGTGTGAGCTCGATGGTCCCTCCCATGGCGACGGGGCGAAAACGCTCAAGACACTGCTGCGCTTCTGCGAGCGTGTAAAGCGGGAGCGCGGGATCGTGCTTGGAAGTGCGGTTCTTGTTGTGGAAGGCAGCGTCTTCTTCCTGCAGGTGACCGGAATCGGGCAGCAGGACGCCGCAGAGATCCACTGTGGCCGGAGTAGCGTAGATGGGGCCGCAAAAGCCTTCTTTGACGAGACGCGGAATCCAACCGGAGTGGTCGAGGTGGGCGTGGGTAAGAATGACGGCGTCAATCTCACGCGCGGGCACGGGAGTGTCGCGCCAGTTGCGCTCGCGCCATTCTTTTGGTCCCTGAAACAAGCCGCAGTCAATGAGCGCCTGGAAACCGGCGCGTCCGCTGCCGTCGGAAGTGGTGTTGATCAAGTGCTTGGAACCGGTGACGGTGCCGGCGGCGCCGAGAAACTGGATGTAAGGCAAAAGCACCTCCCGAGGAATAAGAAAAGCTATCGCAGAGGTGAGGGGATTGTCGAATTAACTGATTGCACTCCGCTGCCACCAGCAAGTTGCATAGGCCCTTCGCTCCGCGCAGGGTGACATCCTGGTGGAAAGCAAAAACAGAATGACAAGCACAACTCAATGGCTTTTGCTGTCATTGGCAGGCGGGTGGTAGGTGTTGTTCGCCGTGTCGGTCTCAGGGACGCTGCCGTCGTTGACGACGAACTCAAGCGGTGCGGCTGGTGTGGTAAAGCGGATAACAGCGGTGGAGCCAGCGGGCACGAACAGTCGTTCAGTAAAGTCGTTGTTGGCGGTGCGGGCGGTGACGGGGACTTCCGCAGCAGCACCGCCGATGTTGGCAACCGTGACCGCGCTGAGAAAACTCTGGTCCACGGCGCGGGTATTGACGGAGTCGATGTGAAACTCGGGCAGGCCGTCGTCGGAGTAAACCCAGGCGCCGAAGAACCATTTGAGATCGCGGGCTGATTGCCGGCGCACGAGTTGTTCGATGTAAAACTGGTCGTGGTCGTCGGCGGAGTGGTAGGCGTGGAGGGCCTTTTTCAGCGCATCCGCGCCGATCAGGTCGCGCAGCATCCACCAGACGAGCGCGGCTTTACTGCGGTACAGAGTTTCGTCGCCGGTGAGGAAGAGGGAGTCGCCGGCACTCTTCGTGCCCTTCCCGGACTCGGCTTGCAAGAATGCGGCGCGGTGCAAGCCGAGATAATCGAGTGCGGCTTGGCGGCCCTGTTGTTGCTCGCGCATTAGGGCCTGCGCGAAATGCGCCAGACCTTCGGAAATCCACGGACGCGGAGAGGTGAAAGCAGCATGGGTGAGTTGATGGGCGAGCACCAGCTGGATGAGATCGGAGTCGCGCGCATGGAGCGGCGTGAGCAGCAGGTTGCCAGCTTCGAAGGGCGCGGCGTCGCGGTCGGGGAGTTCGACCAGTGTGATCTGGGTGTGTGGCGCGCCGAACCAATCCTGAATTAGCGGGGTGATGCCGGCAGTCTGCTGGTAAGCGGAGATCTCCGAGGCGAGGGCGGACAGAGAAAATATCTGCACTGACGGCGAATCGATTTTCGTGAACGGGCCAAGGAAGAAGCTGGGTGTGGCGGAGCGCAAGGAAGGGTAACGGCAGACTATCGCGGCGTCGGGCGTAATTTGCGCGCGCGTGTTGTCGTCACCGCAGAGAATCACAAGTGCGGGGGTGGGACCATCGCGGACAACAGAGAAACGGAATTCCGCGTCGGCGGCGACGTGCGTTGCTTTCCAGCGCCCGATGGCGGCGAACATCGCGTTGCCGTCGGCCAGGTCCTGTGACTCCAGCGCCACCGGATACCAGACGACATAGCCGAGGCCGCGCACGCCGGAGAAGGTCGCGCTGATCTGGTCCCAATCGCTGTGGCTGGCGGTTGCAGGCGGAGTGCCGAGGCGAGTCAGGCGCGTGGCGTCGGGCAAGATCACGCCTTCGTAAGCGATCTCCAGTTCGACTGATTCGCCCGGCGGCAGTTCGCGCGGCAGTGTGACCAGCGCTTCCGAGAGCATGCCGGTGTGGTCAATGTCAGAAGTATAGGTCTGGGACACGAACTGCAGTGGCTTGGACTGGCTGCGCAGCGAACGCCAGTTCAGGCTGGATGAAATCTGCAGCGTCACTACGCGCTGGGGTGCGGCGGTGATGTTGGTCAGGCGCAGTGTGCCGCGAGCGGCGAGGCGGTGCTGGCCGGGATCAAGGCGCAAGTCGAGATCATAATGATCGAAACGAAAAGCGTTGCGATCAAGGGCCGCCGCGGGCGCGAGCAGGCTGCAGACAACGAAGAGCGCACGCCAGGGTTTCATTTCTTCTTGGATGCAGCCACGCGACGTTGGCGCACGACTTCATAAAGAACAATGGCGGCGGCGACCGACACATTGAGCGAGGGTACGTTTCCCAGCATGGGGATGGAAACGAGGAAGTCGCAGCGGCGGCGCACCAGTTCGTGCAGGCCTGTGCCTTCGGCGCCAAGGACGATGGCGCAATCCACGTTGTAGTCCACCGCGTCGTAGGTCTGCGGGCCGCGTTCGTCGAGGCCGACTACCCAGACGTTTTGCGATTTCAGTTCTTCCAGCGTGCGCGCGATGTTGGTGACTTTGGCGACCGGGAGATGTTCGCTGGCGCCGGCGGAAGCTTTGGCGACGGTGGAAGTCACACCCACGGCGCGACGCTCGGGAATGACCACGCCATCGGCGCCGGCAGCGTCGGCGGTGCGCAGGATGGCGCCGAGATTGTGCGGGTCTTCGACTCCGTCAAGCACGACGACCAGGGCTTTTTCGCCGCGACGCACCGCTGCGAGATCTTCGAGGTCGCAATATTGCTTGGCCGAGGTCACCGCCACAACCCCTTGATGGCCGGAAGTGCGGGCCATGCGTTCAAGCTCGCTGCGCGAGAGAAAGCGTACAGCGATGCCGGCGCGACGGCACTCGTCAATCAGCTTTTGTAAGCGATCGTCGTGGCGTTCGCGAGCCACGCCAACAAATTGAAAGGAGCGGCCGCGGGCCTTTAATGCTTCCGCCACCGCGTGGATGCCGTAAATCGCTTGCATGGGTTTAGTGTACCTGCGAAGCGGACGAGTCTGGCGGGAAGGGAAGAGAACGGGCCCGGAACGCAAAGAGTTTCCCCTCTGGGTTAGGAGATTACGCTGGCTGTCTCGCGTCGCGTTAGCGTGGAATGACCCAACCGGCGGCGCCGTGTCAAGGAGAAGCGATGAATGAACCCAGCCTTGAGAATTGTCAAAAGACTCTGGTTCAAGGGGGGAGTGGGTCGATGACATGATTTTTGCCATGCTGGCGAGCGATTGGAAGGCAAGGAGGGCGGAGGGTGGGTAAGGTGCGAGGCGGGGGAGGGCATGGCCCAAGGGTGCGGCACGGGAAGGACCCGCCTAAAGGTCTGGCACGCTGCGCCGATGAGAGAGGGTGAGGTGAGGTACCCCCATGAACATTGACGCCATCCAGTCAGCCTATTCCAGCCCAGCGGTCAAGAACACTGAAGCCGCTGATAACGCGCAACATAAACTCAACGTTCAAAGCCAGCCTGCGGCTGCGCCACGCGACCGAGTCACGATCAGCGCGGCGGCGCAGTCGAAACAGTCCTCGCCGGCCGGGGACAAGGACCACGACGGCGACAGCAAATAACTGGAGACAAGGAACCAGCGCATCACCAGGAACCAGGCGGGTAAGTACGCTCTCGCACATTTCCGCCCGGCGACGAACAAACCTGCAATCTCGGGAACGCTGCTGTGGCTAGCTTACGGCTCGCCTTAATGGGCGGGTAAGTGTGGGCGTGACCGCGTGGCACTCCTGAGCAAGTCAGGCGAATCGCTCGACGCGCGACCAGTTGCCATCTCGCGATTCGTCAATGGTGCAACTAAGAGAATCGGGCGGGCGGCCTTCGCTCAGATCGAGGGCTGGCGGCCCGTATTGCTGTACCCATTGCCTGCATCCCGTCACCGCCTGCCGACGTTTCATCCCAAATACTTGCATCTGGTTACTTGCCGCCGTGATGGCGATCACAGCGGCGTGAGATGTAGCCCGTCACAATGTGCGAAAGCTACGGCCCCAAAGGGCTGGCGCTAGGATCGGACCTCATTTTGTTGAGGAGATAGGCATGAGTTGCCGGCTACTGGGTTGTTTCGTAACTCCCGCGCTCCGTCCGCCGGCGGGTGTATTTTGCGCGCTGTTATTGTTCGTGCCTATACTGTTGGGGCAGGCGCGTGTCCCCGAACTGCCTTATGTTCCGGGCAGGCTGCTGGTGCGTTTCAAACCTGCAACCAAGGCGCAGGCGATTTCGGCAGCCCACGCCAAGGTACGCGGCAAGGTTTCCAAACGCTTTGGCCAGCTTCCCGGCCTGGAAGTCGTCGACCTCGCACCGGACATGCCACTGACCCGTGCTCTGGCGGCCTACCGCTCGGACCCCGGCGTCCTCTATGCCGAGCCGGACTATATCCTGCACGTGCAAGCCATCCCAAACGATCCCGACTTTTCTCAGCTCTGGGGTATGAGCAACATCAATGCACCAGCAGCCTGGAGCAAGTCGACGGGTAGCTCCAATGTGGTGGTCGCGGTCATCGATACGGGCGTTGACTACACCCACGAAGACCTGGCCGCGAACGTGTGGAACAATCCCGGCGACTGCAACTCCAATGGCATTGACGACGACAACTCGGGCTATGTGGACGATTGCTACGGTATCGATGTGGTCAACCGCGACTCCGACCCCATGGACGACAACAGCCACGGCACCCACGTTTCGGGCACCATTGGCGCTGTCGGCAACAATTCCATCGGCGTCGTGGGCGTGAACTGGGACGTGAAGATCCTGGCCTGCAAGTTTCTCGGTGCCGACGGCTCCGGTCCGAGCTCAGGCGCGATCGAGTGCCTCGACTACATCGCGCACTTGAAATCCATGGGAGTTCCCATCGTGGCCAGCAACAACAGTTGGGGTGGGCCCGGCATCAGCGCCATCGCCCCCAGCGCCAGTTTGAAAGATGCCATTCGCCTCAACCTGGAGCGCGAGATCCTGTTCGTGGTGGCCGCCGGTAACGGCGGTTGGGACAAGATTGGTGACGACAATGATCGTGCCATGGGGAACGCAGCGAATACCGACCTCCCGAACATCATCTCGGTTGCAGCCATCAACAGCAGTAATAGTCTGACGGCTTTCTCCAATTTTGGCCGCCACACAGTCCACATCGGAGCTCCAGGCGACAACATCCGCAGCACGGTGCCTAAGGCGCTCGCGCCCGCGGGGTACGCCAACTTCCGCGGGACCTCGATGGCGACACCTCACGTCACGGGAGTCGCCGCTCTGCTCAAGGCTTGGAACCCGGCGCTGACGTGGTGGGAAATCCGCAATCTGATCTTGACGGGCGGCACGCCCACTGCGGGTCTTGCCAAGACGATTGCGAAGTCCCGGCTCAGCGCCTCCGGTGCCATGGATTGCACCGACGCTGTCCTGCTGGCCCGCTTCCGCCCGGAAATGGACGTGGTCGGGGCGGCGGTGGGTAACGCCATTCCCGTCTCTGCCTACCACCTGAAATGTGCCGCGCCCAACGGTGACGTCGTTGCAACCGTAAGCACGGGTGAGACCCTTACGCTCAAAGACGATGGCATTGCGCCCGATGTCATTGCCGGCGATGGGCTCTACGCCGCGAACTATGTTCCCCGGGCTGTCGGGCAGTACGTGATCACTTTGCCCAATGCCGAAGTTCTTACCATCAACGTTCTTCAACCCTATTTGTTCGAGAAGGTCTCCGAGCCCTACCGCTATATTGCGGGCACGAACCTGGATCTGGACGCAGCCGAGTGTGCCGCGGTCACGCCCCCGTTCCCGCTCCGCTTTGGCGGGATTGCCTACGATAGCGTTTACATCTCTCCCCACGGCAGCGTCAGCTTTGGACAACCGTGGTGTGACCCGAACGCCTGGCCCACACCGATGCCGTGGCCAGTGAACTGGGTTGCGCCGTTCATGGCGAGCCTGGCCCCGTTCAAGGGTTCGCCGAAGAACGCCTGGTACGAGATCAGCGGCACCGCGCCCAATCGGGAGATGGTTGTCGAGTGGCGCGACCTCCCGATGTTCCCGATGCAGCAGGCGCCAACCATCCAGGAAACGGAGACCGTGGCATTCCAGCTCGTGTTCTTTGAGGGTCAGGACGACATCGTATTTGCCTACCAGGACACCGTCTTCGGCGGTGTCAGTGCGTGGTATGACCATGGACGCGATGCCGCGGTGGGTATTCAGGTGGCGGGTACGGTCGGTACGCAGTACAACGAATGGGGCCAGGACGCCGTCTTCGACGGCGACGCGATCCGATGGACGCCCACAAGTGGGCCGGTGATCAGTTACGTTGACCCCTCCCTCCGCGCCCCGGCGTGGCCATCGCAAACCATCAATGTGGTCGGTAACACTTTCCGTTCTGATTCCTTTGTGCGCATCGCCAAGGCCGGTGTCGTTACTCCTCTAGCGACCACCTTCCGGTCAGAAACCAAGCTAGAAGCCTCGCTGCCGAGGGAGGTCGTCTCCGTTCCCGGCTCGTACTACATCACGGTAAGCAATCCTGCCCCCAGTGGCGAGCTCGTCTCGAACCCCCGCCTGTTTATGAGCATGTACCCGCCTCCGGTGATCGACCGCGTCGAACCGGCAAGCCGCGCAGCCGGCAGCGGCCAGTTCACCCTCCACGTGTTCGGCTCAGGGTATGTCGGTGACCTAGCCACGATTTGGTGGAACGGGTGGGCCCGCCCAACCACGGTCGTATCTGCCAATGAACTCTCGGTCAGTATCAACGAGTGGGACGTGCAGCAGCCCGGCACCGTCAAGCTGACCCTGGGCCAGGAAGCCTGGGCCGCCGACGAGGAGTTGTATTCGATCAGCGGCTACGCTTTGAAGGCTGCCCAACCAGCAGCACAAACCGTCAAGGCTGGTGGTGTCGCGAACTACAACCTTACTATCGAACCGACCGGCAATTACGACGCGCCCATCACGTTCCAGTGCCGGGGAAATCCTGCAACTACGGCTTGCGCGTTCACTCCCGCGACGGTGACGCCAGGGAGCACCGCCGCGCCGGTACAGTTGAAGGTAACCACAACGGGCGTCACCAGCGCATCCCTGGGCGGGATACAGCCAGGATTATCTGTCTGGCTCGGCGCGTTCCTCTTGTTTCCGACCGTTGGTCTTTTGTTCGGCGGCCGCAGCTCGCGGCGGCGCGCTGCCGTGTTGCTCGTACTCGTACTCGGTTGTGTCGCGACCTTGCCGTCTTGTGGTGGGAGTGGGAGTGGCGGCGGCAGCCCTGCGCCGAAGCCGGGTACCACACCTGGAACTTATGCCATCATGATCATCGGTACCTCCGGGACGTACAGTTCGAGCACTACGGTGAGCGTTACGATCACGCAACCGTGAACGCCCTACCGTGCCTGCGTGGGCCGCCATCATCGGTGACGCGAGTTGTTGCCCACCACCAGTAACGTGCTTCCGAACGGCGCGGGAAGCGGCGTGAACAGTTTTTGCTCCGCGCGGGAGACAAAATAGAGGGTACGGTTCAGCCAGGCCGGCGGGATTCTGGGATTCGACGGCTGGGCCCGCGTAATCTTTTCGACGGCCCGCACCAGCATCTTCACGGCAAAAGGCCACTGATACCAATAGCGCATCACTTCAACCCGCATCCCGGCCTGATCGGAGATGCGCCGGAAACTGCGCTTGGTATAGCGGGCAAGGTGATGGTTCAGGTCGTCGTGCGTCGTCCAGATGAGATTGAACGCCGGAACGGTGATGGCGATTTTCCCTGCCGGCGCCAGCAGGGTCAATGCATGTTGCAAGGCGGCGACCGGCTCCGCCAGGTGCTCGAGGACATCCAGCATGGTGATCAGTCCATAGCTTTTCCCCGGCTGGAACTGCGCATCAAAGGGAGCGACACGAATTCGCTTACGATGCGGGCCGTTGGGATCGAGCAGGTCAGCGGAGAACTCGATGCCTTCCACTTCGCCGAATTGGCTGAGTTGATCGAAGAAGAGTCCGTCGCCGCAGCCGACGTCGAGAATGCTGCCAAACCCTCCGTCTGGCAGGATGTTTCGCAGAACGTCGAGGATCGCGGCTTCTCGGGAACGCCACCACCAGTGCTTCTCGTAGAGTTGGCGATAGACCTGGCCGTAGAGGGGGTCCACGCGTTTACCTGGGCACGGCCGCTGAAGAGCGCGGGTCGCGCGCATGCTCGTCATGCTCTTCAGGGACCAGCGGCGAACGGATGATGCGTCCGACGATGTAGTTGGGGCGCGCTTTCACTTCTTCGTAAATCCGCCCAACGTATTCGCCGATCACTCCGAGGAAAAGAAGGATGAAACCGGAAAGCAGCGTCACCAGCACGGTGAGAGCGGTAAAGCCTTTGGGTGACTGGTTGAGAAAAAACTTGGCGTAGACCGAATAGAGCGAAAACAGCAGGGCGAACAGAATGCCGAGCGCACCCAAGACGGTCGCAGCCCGGAGAGGAACGATGGAAAAAGCGAAGATCCCGTCCGAGGCCAGCTTGAGCAGGCGCATCGGTCTGTACTTGGTGCGGCCGGAGTGGCGTTCGGCGCGCTCCACGGGGATCCCAATCTGCGGGTAGCCGACCCAGGTGCGCAGGCCGCGAAGGTAGCGCTGGTGCTCGGGCAGGCTGCGGACCTGATCCAGCACGCGCCGCGACATCAGGCCGAAGTCCCCAGAGTCCAGCGGGAGCCGGATGTCGGAGAGGGATGCGATCAAGCGGTAGAACAGGTAGTAGCAGGCGCGCAACCAGAGCGGTTCCTTGCGCCGGATGCGTTGCGCGTACACGACGTCATAGCCTTCCTGGAATTTCGCCAGAAATTGCGGAATGGTCTCGGGCGTATCTTGCAGATCGCCGTCCATGATGACAACAGCATCGCCGGAGACATGGTCGAGGGCGGCGGAAATGGCGGCTTGATGTCCAAAATTGCGCGAGAGAGAAAGCGCGGTGATGCGCGAGTCGGCTTGCGTCGCTGCTTCGAGCAGGGCCAGCGTCCGGTCGGTGGAGCCGTCGTCCACGAAGACGATCTCGTGCGGCCCGCCGGGGATGGAGTCGAGCACCGCTCCGGTCCGGCGCAGCAGTTCCGGCAGCACCGACTCCTCGTTGTGCACTGGGATTGCCAGCGAAAGCCGCAAGCCTGTCACCTCGGGGCACGTCCTTTGCAATAGATCATATTCCACAACGGCACGCCGAAGGCAGAGAGAGGATAGGGTTGAAAAACAACGATCTCGAAATGGCGTTGGAATAGCTCGCGCCACCGTTCCAGCGGGCGGGCGAACCGGCCGCGGTCCCAACGGGCGAGCTGACGCGCAATTCCCCGTTTCTCAGGCTCCACCAGCTCCAGGAGATGAACGTGACCCTGGGGCGTGAGCAGCCTGTTGAGGTGCGCAAGAATTCGCTCGGTGCCGGCGTCATCAATGTGATGGAGGATGCTGTTGACGAGGATGAAATCGAATCGCGCGCCCGGCTCGACCTCGTAGGTGGTGACATCGGCAACGACGAAGTCGCCCTGGTGCTGGCGACGGGCGTTGGCGATGTAATCGGGGTTGAAGTCGAGCCCCAGGTAGTACGCATGTTGGAAATGCGGCGCATTGGTGCCGGGGCCACAGCCGACATCGAGGACGCGTCGAACCTCGCGAAGATCGTTGTGAGCGAGCACGGGAGCAAACTTCCGGTCCGCGAAGGGGGCCTGCCAGAGCCGATACACGATCGGACTTTCAAGAATCGTGTCCTTGAGGCTCATGGCTTCCACCTTACCTCAAGGGTGCCAACGGTTTCGCTTTCCGGATACAGGTTCCGGATTTCGGCAACGAATTCGGGATCGAGCGAGGGAGAAAACCCTGGCGTTCCCAGCTGCTTTTTGTCGGTTTGTTCGGGGGTTTTGATCACCACAAGCTTGATCTGATGCACGGCAAGAAATTCGTGGATCCTGGACCTGGGATCGCCTGGCTCTTCCAGAAAGTCGAACAAAGCGCGCGACGGACTCTTCGATCCGGAGAGGAAGTAGAGTTCGGGCGCATCGGGTGCGGCAAAGATGTATTCACCCTGGCGATGCTGCTGAATCAGCGAAATCACCCTTTCGTACATTTGACCTTGCGCGGGCTTGACCCGGATTCCGGCGGCACGTGGCAGATGCAATTCGTAGGTCTGCTGTTCGCCGGTGTTCATCACGCCCATCGCGTTCACGTAGGACGGGGTGACTCGCAACACAAAGAACGCAAGGTAGGTGAGGGCCACGGCGATGCTCAGAAAGCGGGAGTAGTCAGCATTGGCGGCGATCAGGGCGAACCAGGCGAGTAGGAGGAGCGGGAGAACGTAAACCAGGTAGATCGGCGCGGCGTAGGGATATTGGATGAGGTTGCACAAAACGGTGGTGGCAACCAGCGCGAAGGCCTGCGCGCTGATTCGGCGGGAGAACGCTGCGACCACGGCGGTTGCCGGGACCAACAACACCAGCGCATCCCACAGGAAATGGTAAGTGCCCTTCTGAAACCCGGCGACGACCACGGACGTTGCCAGCAAAACGGCGATAAGAATTTTCGCGTTGCGGCGGAGCGGCTGGCGCAGATCGCAGGCGGCGACCAGTGTGTAGGTCAGCACTCCGGTGGCGAGCAGCCTCACCCACTTCAAATTGCTTGGTTCGAGCGAAGCATAGGTCAATCGCTTCGCAGAGAACACAAAGACGCCCTGGAACCAGCTGAGCAGCGAGCCGGTGGCAGCGTAAGGAACCAGGAACAGGACCACGGGTGCGGCAAAGCCGCCGAGGAGAGCGAGCGCATCGCCAAAGAGACGACGGAAGCGCCGGCTCGGGGCAGTGTAAGTGGCAGCGAATTCCCGCCAGACCAGTAATGACACCAAGGCCACACCGGGGATCACGAAGTGGATCCAGTAGCGGGGGGCATGGTTCCAGTGGATGAGTCGCACGAGAAGAAAGACGAAAACAGCGGACGCGGTGATTGCCACCAAGTTGAAAACGTTCGGGGCAGACCGCTGGTCGGAGCGGCGGTCGAGTTCCTGTTCGCGATAGAGCAGAAACAGCAGTGCGGCGGCGAGAAAGTAGAGCCCGGCGATCTTGGCGAGGAAAGAGAGCCCGCTGCACCCGCCGGCCACCACCAGCCAGCGACGACTGCCCGACTCCGTGATGCGAGATTCGGTGCAGCGAGACTCGGTGAAGCGAAAAAGAGCGAGTACGCCGAATGTAGCAAAGAAGAGGTTGTACCAGGACGGGACCGCCTCGGAGTAATTGGGCAAACTCATCGCGATGGCGAGCAGCGTGGCCAACGCCGCGGCGCGCTCCGAAGCGAAGCGGCGGGCGAGGTTGAAGACGGCTGGGATCCAGGCAAGAAACAACAGGAACACCGGGTAGCGAATCGCGACCAGATTTACGCCGAACACTCGCATGGTGGCGGCGTTCAGCAGGGTCAGGCCACCGCTGTAGAGATCAATGAAATCGCGGTGCGGCAGTTCTCCGCGCAGCACGCGCTCGGCGGCCAGCGCGTAGGCGCCAGCATCATGCGGAATCCAACCTCGCTTCAGATAAACGCCACCGTAGAGTGCTCCCACCGCCAGCAAGGCGCAAACAATCAGCCAGCTCTGCGTCGAATACGGGCGCGGTAGGGACTTCGTGATCTCGGTGCCGGAGCCGATCACGCCGGTGTTTGCGGAAGCGGAAGTCGCCATGGATTGTCCGCAAAGCTAGCCGGAGGGATGGAAGTTGTCAACGGAGCGCTCGAGCAGCGGAAGCGCGGTGGTGGCCTTTCTGTCCCCGCCTCGCGCATTGGCTGAATTCGGTGGTGCGAACATTCTGCCTCCCACCCTTGCAAAAAACGCAAGGATGGGGCACCCCCAGGGTTGCTGGTGCACGCGAAATTCAAGATCAAGGGTGGGCCACCCGCCAAGGCGCAGACAATCAGCCAGCTCTGCGTCGAATACGGGCGCGGTAGGGACCGGGTGATCTCGGTGCCGTAGCCGATCGCGCCAGTGGTTGCGGAAGCGGAAGTCGCCATGGATTGTCCGCAAAGCTAGCGGTAGGGCGGGAAGTTGTCAACGGAGCAGGCTGGCAGCGGCGGGCTTCCCGCCGGCGCCTCGCGCCTTCGCTGCATTCGCGGTGCGAAGATTCTGCCTCCCGCCCTTTGCAAAGTGCGCAAAGAACGAGGCACCCACGGGTTTGGTGGTGCAAACGAAATTCAAAATCTAAGGGCGGTCCACCCCGCCAAGAGTCAAGGGCGGTCCACCCGCCCGTCTCGTTGAGTCCGGCTTCAGCGCAGCGCGGCACAGAGAGCGGTAATGTCGCCGGTGTTGAACTGATGCTTACCCTTCACCAGCGTTATTTCGCCGTTATACATGAGCATGTACCCCGCATCGATGTTGACCACGCCTTTCCCGGGAACATTGAAGTGGAACATCAGGCCGGCATGTTTCCATAGGCCGGGCGTGTCTTGAACATTTTCAAAAAAGTTGTAGCCCTCGGTCCGACCGGTAAGGCTCTTGCCATTCGACAAGTTTGTGACCGTATCCAGAAACTCGCCGTGAATGTGGTACCGGTTTAGGGAGCCATCGGGATTCAGGTAGGACGTGATGGTGACGTTGCCGGTCCAGTTATCTGAGAAATCAAAATCGCCACAACTCATTGTGTAGACGCCACTCCAGAATTGGGTTTCCTTATCGGGCGGGGACGCTAGCGCGACTATCTGCAGGGCGAGGATGATCACAGCAGCCACGAGTACGCGTTTCATAAAGCCTCTCTTTTTGAACCAGGTGTCTCGCCTCGGGGGGTGTGCGTCTCAACAGGCGGGAACTGCTCTTCGGAGAGGCGAGACGTGTTAATTCGATACGAAGGAGCGCGTCCTGTCAGTGAAATGGGTCACCTCTTGATGTGCGGTGACCGCCAAGAGCCACAGCGCAAAGCCTGGCCAGACCTTAACTGATGCAAAATCGCGATTGCACTCATTGACCCGGTTGTGAGTGTAGTCGCCTTTTTTCACCAGCAATCCGGTGCGCTGCTCCATGGCCTCGCAGAGAAGTGCTATCAGGCTTAAGATGCTGTCCATGGCCAAGAAAACAGGAATGAGCAATTCGTCACTCTGGATCATCACGATTCTATTGTTGGCGCTTGCCGCATGGACGTACTTTAGGTAGACCAGCACTCGCTCCCCTTGATCCGCCCGCGGGTTCTCCGCATTCCACGCACGCCCGCGCTGTTAGCTAAGTGGTAACGATGTAGCAGTTTGCACTTCTGTATGGCTATCCCCCCTCAGCTTCATTGACGGGTTGTTGTATGGCGACGGCAAAAGTGCTACACGTTACCAGTTGGTAATCGTTGGTGGGAGCCGGGGTGCGCGCGCGGGCGGAGTGAGAGCGCGCTGGCGAGTGGGGCGGGGCTCGGGCGGGTGAGAGCGGGCGCTGCGTGGTTTAATGCTGAGCTATGCGCCGGGCATCATTAGCGCAGGGTCCGTAACCTCGATTGTGTCCGCGCCAGCGCCTTTAGCAGAAAACACCGGAGTAAACGTGACCTCTTCTCCAACCTGCAACATCAGTTTGCCCAACCTAGACGCCGGGCAGAAAAAACGAGGGTAATCCTTGTTCTCGATGAAGCAATATCCCGGCCTTACCGCTGCCACTCTCCCTTTGAGTCGGAGCGGCTTCACCCTATCGGAACCTCTAGGACGAAAATACACCTTATTTGACTCGACATTAGAAAAGTTGCGTCTAGCACACTCCGCGAACACTTCCTGCGCATCACTGAACTGGCTGTTCATAAAAAGCATCCCGCCGAGCACTGCAATGTAACGTGGATCACGAAAACCGTAAAGGCTTCCGATCCGAATGGTGCTGATTGCCGTACTGTACGATTCGCCCGTTCCTAGTAACGCAAGCGCATAAACAATGCAAGCACGGTACTCATCGGGTTCGGAAATCACTGCAGGCTTGATGACTTCTATTGTCTTTTGGGGCTCGTTCCTCTGCAAGTAGACGCGCCCCAGAACGTAGCGCGCTATGTTTCCCTCTTTGTCAGCCCGAACCGCCCGCTCTAATTCATAAATGCGCTCCGGATCGTTTCCCAAAAACTCTTGCACTTGTGCAGAAACAAGAAGTAAAGACTCGCGACTGTTGATTGACCGCAACCCTTCACTAATAATCTGTTCACATTTCGACAGGTACTCTGCCGAATCACCCTTCTCGCGCTTTGCCCAGTCCAAATACAGCGTCGCCAGGCCCGAATAGGCAAACTCGTCCTTGCTGGACATCGACAAGCACTGCCGGAAGGACCTTTCCGCTTGAAGCAGTCTCTTTCGGCCTATTTCAACGCTAGCCGTTGTACGTGCAAGCTGCGCCAGGATCAATCCTTTTGTGTGGTGAAGAACCCGAACATCCTTACTGATTTCAATGGCGCTGTCGATCTGGCCAAGCGCCAATTCCGGCCTTCCTTCGTGCAGCAACATGCGGGCGTAATGCTGCTTGACATAGGGGCTTTGCGGGTCCTTCTTGCAGGCAGCTTCGAAAAATCTGGTTTTGCCGTCAAAACTGCTCAGGCTTGCGACGACGTTGTCAGATCGCACAAATTGTTCAAATGCGCTTTGATCTGCTCCATAGTTGAGGTTTAGCGCTTCGATTGATCGTTGAAGAAGGTTCTCTTTTTCAGCTGAATCGCCGCAACGCTCCCAAACGATTGCCGCAATAGCCCTGTGCCGCGCTCTCCCGCCGTACCGCCCGAGTGTCGAATCAATCAGATCATAGATAACAACCCCTTCGGTCTGGTTCTTTGTCTCTTCATACATTGTTGCTAGATCGCTACCCAGCAAGCTGGCCAATAAAACGTCGCGGACATACGCGCCGTGTGTGTAAAACCCGCACACGGCCAAATATAAGCGTCTGGACAGGTCGTTACCGATACCCTTAAATTCATCGATCAGAATTGCATCGAAATTATTGTCTTCCGTTGCTTCGCGAAGTGTGACCAGCAATTCTTTGCCGTGTTTGCTCTCTATTACTGCAAACTGCATGTCAGGAGTCAGGTTCGCCAGCTTGTTAAGTTCTCCGTTTTGCTTCAACGTCTCCAACAGCCGCATTATCTCGGCATCGCTCAGGCTCTCAAGCTCGTACTCCTTAGGGAAATAACGGCCACGTGACTGCCTCCATTCGTTCTTCCTTTCTCCCATCACTAAGAACGCAGGGCTTTTCAGTCTTCTTAATCGGTCAAAAACCCTGTGGAGGTCGCGCGAATGGTCAGCCGCGTTGTCAACAAAGAAAAACTTTTTATCTTGCCCAAAAAGAGAAGCTGCGAACTCCAAGTCTCCGTCAATCACCGACGCTCCGGCCTTGTGGTAAAAAATGTGGCCCGCACGATCTGAAACCAATTGAGTCGCCAGCATGGTCAGCAGTGTTGTTGTTCCATAACCTGCCGGTCCGATAATGATGGCTGAGCCGCTAGAACTGCTGGTGCTTGTATAAAAATCTAAAAGCTGGTCATAGACTTCTTCCTGAATGTCGCGCTCAAATGGGATTTTCTTAGCAGCCAGCGTCCAGTTTGGCCGATCTCCCCTGAAAAAGGGTTTCGTGTTGGGCTGTTCACTGAAGTCCGCAGCGTTCACGTATCTCCAGTGAGCGAGCAGCCTCAGGACGGCAGTAGGATTGCGCTCGTATTCATCAGCGAGAGGGGCCGGAATCTTGTGCTTTGTTTTTCCGAGTAAGTCTATAGTATAAGCTGACTTATCCAGCACAACGGACGCAGTACCGACGAAATCCGCGAAGCTAGCATCTATCGTTTCCACGCCCTTGCGAGTCAGGATTTCGGCATTTAGAGCTTGTGTACGACGGGCGACCCTGTACGAGGGAAGGAGTGGTGATGGGTAAAATTCCTGGCGCATTTCCTCCAAGACTAGCTTCCAGTTGGGGTCACGGTTCGAGTAGCCAACGTACAAGATTGTTGAGGTTGCAAACTCCTTCTTTAGCAGTTCGAACAGCATTCGGCGTGGGTCCCGAAAGGTCACGTAGTCACTCTGGGTGACTACGATGAATGGTTTGCCGATTCCTGAGAAGCGCCCATGCAGGTGGTAAACGGGAACATCGAAGCGGGGGTCGATTGGGAATAGTTCAGGGGTGATTCCGAAGGGAACGGGCTTCAACGGAGGACTTGGGTTCAAGTTGTAAGCAGTTTCAATAACGTTATCGTAGTTTGTTGTGAAAATCGCCTTCCATCGAATTCTCGTTAGCCATTGAAAAAGTTCGTCGGGCTGGAGGTCGCCAACCTGCGATTTGATAAAGATCTCAAGCTCAGATCTACCTATCCGGAGTTCAACAATTTCAGCCACTTCCGCCAGATCATATTCGCCGCCGGTGTCAATATTGAACTGTGCAGCCATGCGACGGGCCAATTCCTGCCCATCAGGTGCAGGTTTGCCTTCCTTGTCCAGAATGTGCTCCCCGAGACCTGCGCCCACGAACAATACACAGTTCCCGGACTCCAGGGCGGTTCTCAATCCGAGCGGAACGATAACGCTTTCGCTGGCAGAGACGGAGGGTGGTGTTGCCATCTATTCGCCTCAAACGGAGGATGATAGCAGAATACGCCTGGCGCGTGAGGAAGGGTCAAGTTAGGCTTCTTGGGGCCACAGGCTAACGAGCTGTGCCAGTGCGTGCCAGTGCCTGGGATGCGGACGCCGCCTGCCTGCGCGGATGTCGGTCGCATAGGGGAGCGAGATGCCCAGCGTTGATGCAATTGCGGACACGGGGAAGTCTCGGAGGGCGGGCTGAATCTTTTCCTGGTATCCGCTCTCGGTCAGCCAATTTGGATGTTCTGAGGGCTGCCAGGCCTTCAGTGCGGCGGCATGACGGAGGCGGCTGGCTGAGCGTAGGGCTTCTGCCTCCGGAGTATGCGTGGCTACTCGCCCGAGCCGCGCAATCTCGATCATTCTCTTGCTGGCCTCAGCCCCGGCACACGAAGCGCAATGGATCTTTCCTTCCTTGAGTGCGACGCCGCAAGTGCGACAAATCTTCTCGGGTGCTGGAGCTGGTTTCGTGACAGGCGCGTACGCTTCGCCTCTTGCTTCGCTTCGGTGGCGCTGCGTCAAGCGCGTAGCGGGAACGCTCTTGCGCGCGGCTTTGGAAGTGGAACTCCAGAGCGCGCGAGCAACCCACTCAGCTAGTGGTGCAACGGCACGACCCCAAGTAGGCGCAGTTTCGGATAGTCGGGTGGCGAATGACCCGATGAGGCGGCAGTTGCCATCTCGCCGCTCGAAGAACCATTCCCGCTTGAGCGGTTGGCGGGTGATCCAGTCCAGCAGGAATGCGTCTACCTGAGGTCGGACCGGCTCCATGAGATCGCAAGCGAGGCTGTCGCGGTTCGGGGTGTCAACATGCAACATTCCAAGACCGGGATCGAGTCCAAGAGCCGCCGCCGCAAGGCGAGCTTCGGATTCCAACAGCCCGTAGAGGAAGTTCAACATGGCCCCGGACGGGTTCGCTGCCAGTCGCGGCGATCCCGAGAGGGGAGACTGACGGGTTCCGAAGGTTCGCCAGTGGCCAGGTACACGCGGCATGTCGTTCTTCGGAAAACTAATTGGGAGATCGCGCCACGCGGACCAGTAGACGGCACCGGCCTGGGCTTCGACCAAGCGAACTGCCGGAATGGTTTCCGCATTCGCCAGTTGACTGCGAAGATTGGAGATCTCATCGGCGCTTTCAGAATCGAGCAGCTTTTCGCGGACGACTTTTTCCTGCCCAAGAAGTTTTTGGGAGATCAACTCCCGCGCGATGCGTTGGGCATCGCCGGAGTGAATCGCCAACGCTTGCGCGCGTCGCAGGCGGGCATCGGAAGGGCGAACGGGCCCCGTGGTGGCCAGCACCGAGCCGTCGCGTTCCAGCATTACGAAAGCTGCGTCCTGGTCGGCAAGCCAGCGCAGCGCTTCAAGTGTGATGAAGCCGTCGCTCCCAATCATGACCAGCCTCTTTAGGCCGTGATTCACGCGGGGCAAGCGAATTGTCCGGCGCTCGTCCGCGATTCCATCGTGCAAAAGTAAATGCCCGGCATGAACCTGGACGCGGATGCCGTAGCCATTCAAGACCAGCACGCCAGATTTGCGGATGGCGGAGGACTGAGGTAGGTTTTGCGAAGCCGTCATGGAGGTTTCTCTCCTTCGGCGGTCAGGGCTGTTCGTCTGCTCCAACAGGCGGGCAGCCCGTATAAACTGTTGATAAGTATACTACTTAGGTACCTAAAGTACACCCATTAACACATGCCTTTCCGGAACTTGCGTCCAATCACGTCGAGGTTTATCCTTGTGTTCTGCGGTACAGGTCCTTGGCCATTAAAGAGAACCTTTGGGGTAAGAACTACCGCCTCTAGGTCTTGGACTAAAGAATTGGGCATCACTGGATAGGACAGAGCCCAGCCATCGGACACCGCCCGTGGCACTTCACGTTGAGGTGCTGCGGTGTCTTCAAGATCCACGATCCCAATCCTCACAGAACACAAGATTCTTCTGAGTCGCCAGGAGGCCGCGCAGCTACTCGGCATCAGCTGGCGCATGTTGGACGAGCTCGTGAAGCGGGGCGAGATTCGCATCCGCCGCGTGGGCGGTCCCATTCGCGGTCGTGTTCTGTTTTCCAGACTTGAGCTACAGCGATTTGCGGAAGGAACTGAAACTTCGAACAGGGGGTAACTTCTCGTGGCGCGCAAACAGCGCGAGCGCCAGAAGGCCCCCAGCAAGGTTTCTTCTAGCGCCCGCAATACCAAAACTCGGCTCATTTTACCATCCCGACTCTCCGAGCGCAGCTTCGCTGCCCGTGATCGTGCCATGCACGTCCTGGGGGATATGCGGCATGGCGCTTCGCTTTCGCGTGCTGCCCGCGATCATGGAGTAAGCGTACGAACAATCAGACGCTACGTCGGCGGGGCGCTCTTACAAGAGCGTGCGGGCGGGAGAATCCGCGCGACCAAAAGCGACCGCTTTGTCCGCTACCTGCAACTCCCAGGCCGGCTCGGACCCATCGAACAAAGGGTTCGCGGATCAAGACAGGCTAGTGAAGCCGCGAGATACAAGGCAGCGCTCAACAGGCGCCTTCGCGGTGACCGTGGCGCGCTCGCGCCTTGGCACGGAAAGAAGATCGCGGGCATTGAACTCATAACAGACGCGGCCACTCTGAAGAGCCTCGCCGAGAGAGATCTCCTTCCTTACTCTCTCTACCGATCCCTTTCTGGCGGTGGGGCATGATCGCACTCAGCGGAGTGTCGCGTCGTTCCCGTGGGTGCTGTGTTTTCTGCGGATCGCGAAAACAACTCCAAGAGCACCATCTCGGCGGTCGCAACCACGCCCGTCACTTCACAATCACCCTCTGCCGTGAACATCACGAAGCAGTCACGCTCGCTATCACCAGAGCGGGGGTAAACATGCGCTATACCAGCGACAAAATGGAACGCTCAAGGCGCGCGCGCCAAGCCGCATACGTGTTTCTTTGGTTCCTGGATGACATCGTTTTCACACCAACCTGCGAGGAGACAGCATGATGAACAACGGGCGAGTCGAGCACGTTTTAACGCAGCGACTGGAAGACGGCTACGTGCGAACGCTGTGCGGGAGAATCATTTTCAGGCCAAACCCTATAGAGACATACCGTGAACCAACATATTTCAGGTACAACCATCCAAATTGCCAAGACTGCTTGCGGAAGCACTTCGCCAAGACTGGAAGAAAACATGACTGACAAAACACACGATATCTTCGTGCGGGCCTTGGCGGTCACCGCGAAACAGACAACGAAGAACACTGGAAGGCCAGCTTCCGAAGACAAGCCAAAGTGGGCGGAACATGCCCTTGTGTTTGATACAGAGACACGCATCACTGCCGATCAATCTCTTACTTTCGGCGTGTACCGGTTGTGCTCGTTGGCGAACGGAATTTACAAGTTCACCGAAGAGGGTATTTTCTATGCTGACGATCTGCCATCGAAAGAGCGGAAGGTGCTACATGCCTACGCGCAAACGGCGGTTTCAGATGCAGCATCCTTCCCGCCGCGATTCCCGCTGTATTCCCGTTCTGAGTTTATGAAACGCGTCTTCTGGCCACAGATCAAACACAAGAGTGCGCTCATCGTGGGATTCAATCTCCCTTTCGATCTGGCGCGACTCGCGCTGGACTGGAGCAGAGGCAACAAGGGCGAATGGTCGCTCACGATGTCACGATATCCAAACGGTACCGAGAACCTAAATTACCCTCGTATTCTCATCACGCCGATTGACAGCAAGAAAGCCTTCATCCGGCTGGCAACGCCGTGGAAGCCAACGGACTGGAAGAATAACGGCCGCGGTAATTTCCTGGACCTGCGCACGCTCGGCTGGGCGCTCTTCAACAAAGCGTTTTCGCTCAAGACCCTCTGCGATGAACTCAAGACAGCACAAGAAAAGCTAAACCATGATCCGACGGGTAAGGTCACTCCCGAGGAAATCGAATACGCCCGCCAGGACGTTCGCTGCACCGTGGACGCGCTCAACGCGCTGAAGCGGGAGTTTGATAAACACCCCATCGACCTGAAACCCTCCGATACGTACTCCCCAGCATCCGTAGCCAAAGCCTACCTGGACGAGATGGGAATCATCAGGCCAGCTGAGAAGTTCAATGTTTCTGATGAAATGCTCGGAATTACCATGCAGAGCTATTACGGAGGTCGCTCCGAAACTCGCATCCGCTGCTGTGAGGTGCCCGTCGTGCCCGTAGATTTCACCAGCGAATATCCGAGCTGTTGCGCGCTCTTAGGTCTATTCGACGTTCTCACAGCTGCGAGTGTGAGCTTTGATGACGATACCGAGAAGGTACGGGGATTTCTAAAACGCGTCACTCTCAAACGCTGTCTTGATCCGGAATTGTGGGGGCACCTCAGGTTCTTCGCCTTGGTGCAACCTGAGAACGACATCCTGCCCGTGCGCACGATGTACAACGAAGTCACGCGAAATATCGGGAACAACTACCTCACATCCGACACGCCGATATGGTTTGCCGGCCCCGACCTGATTGCATCCATGCTCCGCACAGGCAAAATCCCGCACATCATCCGCGCGATCCGCATGGTACCGCATGGCAAGCAGGCCGGAATGCGAAGTGTAAACCTCCGTGGCATGGTTGAAATTGATCCGTACAAGGACGATCTATTTTGTAAAGCAATCGAACAACGGAAACTGCACAAATCCGACGGATCGCTCCATTACTGGCTGAAGATCTTCGCGAACTCCATATACGGGTTTTTCGTTGAACTGAACCCGGAAATTCAGGGCAAGCCCGCACCGCTCACAGTCTATTCGGGGGAGAAGACATTTCGGGACCACTCGGATGTCGTCGAGAATCCCGGTCGCTGGTTCTTTCCCCCGTTAGCCTCACTCATCACCTCCGGCGGCCGTCTGCTGCTCGCCATAGCAGAGTCGAATGTGGAAGAGAAGAAAGGCGCATATCTGTTCTGCGATACGGATTCTCTCGCAATCGTAGCTTCCCAGACGGGAGGGGATCTCCGCATTCCAGGCAGTAAGGGTGTCAGGGTTCTTTCGTGGGCCGAAGTGCAGTCCATCGTTGACAAGTTCGCTGCCCTGAATCCATACGACCGGAAGCTCGTGAAAGGCTCAATCCTAAATCTTGTGAATGCAAACTACGTTGACTCAGACCCGCAAAACCCGCAGCGGCAGTTGTACGGGTACAGCATTGCAGCGAAGCGCTATGCCCTTTACGAGAGGATAGGCAAGAACGACATCAAGATCGTCGATCCGAAAGCGCATGGCATTGGGTTCTTGTATCCACCGAAAGACTCGCCGAAAGACTGGAAAGAAGATGTTCCGCAATGGATTTACGAAATGTGGGACTACGTGCTGCGTGGCGCTCTCAAGCTAAAACGCAAATCCCCGTCTTGGCTGGATATTCCACAAATGATGCGCCTGACGATCACTACGTACAACGTTTTGAAAATGCTCGGACAATGGGAAGACGCTCGCCCGTACAACTTCCTGTTCTTGCCGATGGTCGACCCAACCTTTGGTTACGCGTTTTACCGACGGGCAAACGACAAAATTCTGCTGGTCGCCCCATTTTCGTCTAAGCAGGAGCGCTGGTTTGCAACGGAGTGTGTGAATATTCACAACGGCAAGAAGTACCGAATGGTGGACTGCACCAAAGAAAAGAAGCCGCCGTACAACGTGGTCTTTCCTTCGCAATTCGCCCGCCTGGTAATCGAATACCAGGAGCATCCCGAGGCGAAGAGCCTTGCGCCTGATGGCACGCCGTGCAAGGCGCAGACGCGTGGGCTTCTACGGCGGGCGCACATAACAGCCGGTGAGTTTCGCTATGTGGGCAAAGAAACAGATCGCAAATGGGAAGAAGGCGACGACGTCAGTGTGTTGGAATTCAGCACTACCGAATACGGCAGGGCGAAAAGCGTAGTCGCTGACCCTTCGATACGCGATGAAATTCGGACGATCGGCGTCCGCAAGACGATGGAATTGACGAAAATGAGTCAGCACACGATAGAAAAGCTGGTTCGTGGCGAAGCCGTGAAGCGCAAAACTCGCGAGCACGTACTGAAAGCACTTCAAGCATGCAAAGTGCTCATGGAGTTTGCGAACCAAAACCGCAGATAGTCTGTAGTTATATCTCGCAGGACTATTCTTTCGCGGGAAATGAATAACAATGGAAAGGCTCTCCCGCTTTATTAGTTAGCTTGGTAAATTTATCACCTTTTATAGAGAAACCAACGCCCGTTGCTACATTCAGCTGGATCGAAAGAAGTCTATATTCACGCTGTCCCTGTGCCCCTGATCCGAGGAGCATGGTCGAGCCGGGAATGTCTTCCGCGCTGGCGGGGGCGGGGCTCGGGCGGGGAAGGTTCTAAGTCGCCACGGATTGTACGGATGAACACGGATTGAAGAAAGGCCACCAGGAATGGTGGCCGTTTCCTTTTTGTAGATTGCAGAGGTCGGGGTTGACTGAATCGGCGAGGGCGGTGAGCGGCTGTGATCCACTCCGCTGCCGCCCCGCCGATGGCTGGTTTAGTGGAGAGTGCAGCTCCCCTGATTGAGGGAGTCGAAGACCCCGGCCAGGCCGGTCATCAAGTTGCGATTGTCGGTGGCGATGGCGTCGTCAATCGTGGTGTTGGTCTTATTGGTGAACGGGGCCAAAGCGTTGCAGGCCGCAGGACTTGAGTTCCCGGCATTGGCCAGTCGCACGATGGCCTGGCGGAGCAGGATGACCTCAGCGCCGGCAAAGGTGCTGCCGTCACCACAGACGGTGGTGGGCGAAAGCAGCAGTTGCAAGAAGGTCAGCGCGCCCACGCAGGCGTCAACGTTCGGAAAGACCGAACTCACCAAGGTGTCCTTATTGAAAACATTGTTGGCGCAGGGACCGCTGTTGAGGAACTGGGAGTGGTTTTTGTAAAAACCAACGGTGCAGTGCTGGTTCACATTGGCAGACGCGGGCAGCGCGACGCCAAGGATGAAGAGGAAGCAAAGCGTCAGCAAGATCCGGTTTTTCATTTTTTAGAAGCTCCTGGAAGAGTATTTTCGATTTACAAAATGTCGAAGGACGCTGGGGCGCGGTTGCATCTACGGCGAGGGCCTACATTGGCGGGGATTATGCAACGGATGGGAAGGGCTGTCAACGTGCAGATTGTTGCACAGGGAAAGCTGGGCGGGGGGGTCGCGCCCAATGGCGTTGCTTTTGCAGGGGGTTGCGGGGAGGGAGACGCTCATCCCTGAATTCCCGCAGGAGCTGCTTTAGGGACTCAATTGTTGTCTTGGAGTCTGAATCCATGCGAGTAATTCTGCCACACTGATGCGGGCCGTGCGCCGAAAACAGCTCGCCAGCAATACTTCCAGACTTTCGCGGAGGACGCTCTACCCCCAGATGCCACTAGCCGACGCGCTGAAATCGAGGGTGAGAGCACACAGCGAATGCAGCCAGGTTGGATTCTCTTCAACGCATTGCGACCTGAGTACCTAGCTCCCTCGGCCCCGTGAGTAGACCACGGGCGTGACGGAAAAACCCTATGCCTTGCGTCGACCATTGTTGCTACGGTGGCACTTGCTTGAAACGCAGCCGCCCGATGCGAGAGCCCCAGAAACCCCCGTCGATAACCTTTTCGTTCACAAACCAAGCGTTGCCTTGCGGATCAACGGCGACAGAGGAATAGTCGCCCCACCGTTGGCCAAAGGCACCGTCAAAACTATTAGTGATGCACGTCGAACTGGTAAAAACGGGGATGCCATTCCCGAGGCTCCCAACTGGAGCAGACGCGCGTTTTCCCGCAAATCGGACATCCGCATTGCGATTGAGGCTTGTATCGATCGAAGTCCATGTCACGTAAATGTTGTTATCCGCATCCGCTGCAATTGAGGCATTGAAATCATTACTTGTACTCGCGCGGGCGAAAAATATCCCGCTATCGACGAGTGTGTGCGTGCTGGTGTCGATCTTGTAAAACTTGGGAGTAGCCAGGCCGCTGACATTGATGGTATGGGTTTGATAAAGGAACCTTCCCACTTGGGTGCTAGCATTCGTAAACCGAGCGTCAAATGTTTCGACCAAGTTCCTGGGGGCATCGCCGCAGGGGGAGGGTTGTGGCGCATTGGGCGGAATCGTATACGGAGCCACTGGAACCTCGAAGGGCCCTGTCACGTCAGCAGCGGATGGACGACTGGAGTCTGTCAGCGCGTATAGATAGAGGACGTTATTCTCTGGAGTCGCGGCAATCAAATATGTGTTCGGGTTTTGGTCTGACACGATAGGTGGCGCCAGAGTGGCCTGGAGTCCGGAAAAACGCGCGATCGAAAACTCCATCCCGTTATAGAGCCTCGCCTTAGCGATCGTGAACAGCTCCGCACCAGCGAAATTCGCGGACAAAGGGTTGCCCGTGATGATGATGGAGTCCTGATCCATACCGAGTTGCGGGAAATCCAAAAACGCATTGTTGTCCAAGGCGCTGACTTCGATGTTGTAGATCCAATATGGGCCAGTCGCATCGCCTGTTTTTGAAACCGCCACGAACATGGGTTGTACAAAATCCGGCGGGAAAGCATAACTGATCGATATAACAACCCAGCGATCCCAGATCGGATCGTGCAGGACACGCGAGTCGGCGGTAAACGAGGTGTTTCCGTAAAAAGCTGCTAGCCCACTCTCGAAAAGCAATGCGCCCGACGCCTTGTCGTATATGTCAATAGCATGGTTCGTGACCTCGACGTATTGAGTGTTCCCCGCAGCTCCATGGGTGTCCGGTGGATGAGCCGCCGCATAATGTTGATCTGTCCCGTCAAAATTGAGAGAGGCATCAAGGACAACGCCGCCACCAGTTGCCAGCGGAACCGCACTGGGTAGGGAACGAGGGGTTCGTTTCATTGAACGAGCGGCGGCCTTCAGCGCTCGGTATTTCTCCAAAGGAATCGTCAGGTGGTTGTGCAGCTCGATCTCCGGTCCGGGCTTTGCATAGGTTTGCGCGTCTTTACGCATCTGGTTCTGATCGCGCGACACTGCCGCCGCGACACTCATCGTTACTCTACGCACCTTCCGATCATTGACCTGGCCGGCCGCGAAGACGTTCGCTCGAATGCAAGTCAAAAGCAGAACAATAGCAATCGCAGCCCAACTCGGGGCGATCCGGGGAACCAGTCTTGACATATGCTTCACCTCATACTGGCCGGACATGCGGAGGGAAACCGTGGAGATTCTGCACCCTCGCCTGGTCACTGTCAAGTCCTCGGGGACCGCGCAGCGCCCGCTCTTACTCGCCCGAGCCCCGCCCCACTCGCCAGCGCGCTCTCACTCCGCCCGCGCGCGCACCCCGGCTCCCACCAACGATTACCAACTGGTAACGTGTAGCACTTTTGCCGTCGCCATACAACAACCCTCAGCTTCATTGACCATTGAAATTGCGGCTCACTATACTCAGAACTGCCATGCCGATCTCTGCCGTCATTGTGGATGACGAACAACTTGCGCGCGACGAACTGGCTTACCTGCTTAAAGGGATTGACGACCTGAGCGTGGTGGCGCAGGGGAAGAACGGGTTGGAGGCGATCCAACTCATCAAAGAGCACAATCCTGATCTCGTGTTTCTGGATGTGCAGATGCCCGGGCTGGATGGGTTTGGCGTGCTCAAGAAATTGCTGGACAAGAAAATTCACCTGCCGCGGGTGGTATTTGCCACGGCGTTTGATCAGTACGCGGTGAAGGCGTTTGAAGTGAACGCGGTGGACTACCTGCTGAAACCGTTTGATAAGAAGCGGGTGGGCCAGGCGGTGCAGAGAGCGCGCGAGCAGATGGCGGCGGGCGGGTCGTCGCACGAGCGACTGGACACGCTGGTGCGCATGCTGGAGACGCAGAAGCAGCCGGGAGCGGCGAAGTTGCTGCTGAAAGCGGGCGGGCGCATGCTGCTGGTGGACCAGAAAGATGTCTGCTTTGCCTCGATTGAAGATGGCGTGATTTCCGTGGTGATGGCGGGACCGGCCGGCCTGGAAGGACATTCCAATTGCCGCACGCTGGAAGAGTTGCAGGAGACGCTGGACGGGAGCCTGTTCTGGCGGGCGCATCGGTCGTTCCTGGTGAACATTAATCGGATCAAAGAAGTGGTGCCGTGGTTTAAGAGTTCGTACCAGTTGCGGATGGATGATAAGAAGCAGTCGGAAATTCCCGTGAGCCGGGCGCAGACGAAACGGTTGCGGGAGTTGTTTGGGTTGTGAGCAGCTATCAGCTCTTAAGCTCTTAGCTTCTAGCTCTTGGGCTTCTAGCCAAAGCGACCGGTTGTGTGCTGCAGGCAAGGTGCAGAGGTCCTTCCCTTCGCTCAGGATGACAGTTTCAGGTAATGAGCTGAAAAGCCCAAAGCCGGCAACCGAAAGCCGAAAGCTGACGACTGAGAGCTGAGAGCTTTTTTATGGCCCGTGGCTGGGAAAGCAAGTCGGTGGAGGAGCAGCAGTCGCAGGCTGCGGAGGCTCGGGGTCCGGGCAAAGTGCGGCTGACGGCGGCGGAACAGGTGCGGCAGCGCGAGAAGGACAGTCTGCTGCTCTCCCGTAAGCAGGTGGTTCAGCAGATGGAGAAGGCGCAAAACGCGAGCCACCGGCGGATGTTGGAGCAGGCGCTGGCGGACCTGGATGCGCGTTTGGCCGGTTTTTCCTGAGTCGCGGCCGCGGTAGCGGCATCCCGTATAATGAGAGCGATCCCATGAAAGCCTATGTATATGTCTCGCTGAAGAAAACGGTGCTGGATCCGCAGGGCAAGACCATCCACGGGGCGCTGGCCAAGATGGGATTCAAAGGGCCCTCCGCAGTGCGCCAGGGGAAATATTTTGAGATTGCGCTCAACGGCGGGCTGAGCAAGGACGAAGCGCGCGCGGAAGTGGACCGGATCGCGCGTGAAGTGCTGACCAATCCGGTGATTGAAGAGTACAAGGTTGCGCTGGAAGATTAGCGGTCCGAGTTGTCTCCCTCCAAACGGACGCCGCCCGGCAGAGGTCTCCAGGAACCCAATGTTCCGGGAACCGAAGTTGCGCTAGCATTCATCTCAGGCTCGAGTACAGAGGAGTTTCCGCATGTGCGGCATTGTTGGCTATGTGGGCAAGAAGCAGGTCGTGCCGTTGATCATCGAGGGACTGCGGCGGCTGGAATATCGCGGCTATGATTCGGCGGGCATTGCTGTGGCGGGCAACGGGACCAGCCTGGAGTTGCGCCGCGCGGAAGGCAAGCTGCGCAACCTGGAAGAGGTGTTGCGGCTGAAGCCGCTGGACGGGACGTACGGCATTGGCCATACGCGCTGGGCCACCCACGGGCGGCCCACGGAAGAGAATGCGCATCCGCACCGGGATTGCACCGGACGGCTGGTGGTGGTGCATAACGGCATCATCGAAAACTATCTGCTGCTGAAAAAGAAGCTGGTGAGCGAAGGCCACCGGTTTGTCACCGAGACGGACACCGAAGTGATTGCCCACCTGGTGGAGAAACACTTGCGCGCAGTGGAGAGCAACGGCGCCGCGGTTTCTTTGGAAGAAGCGGTGCGCCGGACCTGCCGCGAGCTGACCGGCGTATTTGCTTTGGGCGTGCTCTCCGCGGATGCGCCGGACAAACTCGTGGCCGCGCGACTGGGGCCGCCCGCCGTCATCGGTCTGGGGAAGGACGAATACTTTGTGGCGTCTGACGTGCCCGCCATCCTGCATCACACCCGCGACATGTTTTTTTTGAGTGATGGTGATGTGGCGACGATCACGCTGCAGGGCGTGCAGCTGACCGACTTCAACGGTAAACCGGTGACCCGGCAAGTGCAGCACGTGACCTGGGACCCGATCATGGCGGAAAAGGGCGGGTTCAAGCATTTCATGCTCAAGGAAATTTACGAGCAGCCGCGCGCCGTGCGCGATACGACACTGGGGCGCGTGTCGCTCGATTCCGGCAAGGTGTTTCTGGACGAGATGGAAATTACCGAAGCGGAATTCCGGGCGCTGAAGAAGGTCAACATCGCGGCTTGCGGAACGAGTTGGCATGCCGGGCTGGCCGGCAAGTTCATGATCGAGCGGCTGGCGCGGTTGCAGGTGGAAGTGGATTATGCCAGCGAGTGGCGGTACCGCGATCCGATTATCCCGGCGGATACGCTGACCGTACTGATTTCGCAGTCGGGCGAAACGGCCGACACCATCGCGGCCCAGCGAGAGGCCAAAGCGAAAGGCTCCAAGACGCTGGCCATCTGCAACGTGGTGGGCTCGATGATCACGCGCGAGGCCGCAGGCACGGTCTATACACACGCGGGGCCGGAGATTGGCGTGGCTTCGACCAAGGCGTTTACCGCGCAGCTGACTGCGCTCTATTTGCTGGCGCTGTATCTTGCGGAAACGCGGGGAACACTTTCGGCAGAGAAGGCGCGGGAACTGATTGGCGAACTGACGCGCATTCCGGGCAAGCTTGAGCAATTGCTGACGCGCGATCAGGATTGCGAAGACCTGGCCAAGGAGTACGTGCGGGCGCAGGACTTTTTGTTTCTCGGGCGGGGCGTGCATTATCCCATTGCGCTGGAAGGGGCGCTCAAGCTGAAAGAAATTTCCTACATTCACGCGGAAGGCTATCCCGCGGGCGAAATGAAGCACGGGCCCAATGCACTGATCGATGAAAATCTGCCAGTGGTGATTGTGGCCACCTGCGACCGCGGCGATGCCAATTCGGTGACGCGCTACGAAAAGACGATGTCGAACCTGAAGGAAGTGAAAGCGCGTTCGGGCATCGTGATTGCGATTGCCACCGACGGCGACGAGGAAATCCGGGAGAGTGCGGACCACGTGCTCTACGTGCCGGCGGCGCCGGACGATCTCTCGGCGATTCTGGAGATTGTGCCGCTGCAGTTGCTGGCGTATCACATTGCGGTGCGGCGTGGCTGCGACGTGGACCAGCCGAGAAATCTGGCGAAGTCGGTCACCGTGGAATAGGGAACGGCGTCGTGGCGGCGTGAGCCCTGGTGGCTGCTTGTCTCATCCAATCTTTAATGGCGCTCAAAACCTTTTCGATCCGGCTGAGGAGTTCGGCACCCCTTTCGGAAGTTACTCGACACTTTGAGTTCGAAGTCCCGGGCACGGACCGCTTTGGTTTTGTCCCCGGGCAATGGCTGTCGCTGCAGGCGCAGAACCATGAGGACATGATCACGCGGGCATACTCGCTGGCTTCGGGGCCGGCGGGCAACCGGTTTGCGTTGTGCCTGAATCGCGTGCAGGAAGGGTTCATGTCGAACTATCTGAGCGATCTGGCGGAGGGTGCGGAAGTCACGGCGGGCGGGCCGTTTGGCAACTTCATTCTGCCAGCGGCGATTCGCGACACAATTTTCATTGCCACGGGCACTGGTATTGCACCGTTCCGTTCCATGCTGCAGTGGCTGTTTGCGGACGCGGCGCGCCACGCGGGACGGCAGTTCTGGCTGGTCTTTGGGAATCGCACGGAAAAAGATATTTATTACCACGCCGAGTTTAAGCAGCTGGCAGCGGGCCATCCAAACTTTACCTACATGCCAACACTGAGCCGCGCCGACGAGCATTGGAAGGGCCTGCGCGGCTACGTGCAGGAACATGTGCGAGCACTGGCCGAGGGACATGCAGACCGGGGCGCGTACATCTGCGGCCTGGAAAAAATGGTGAGCGCGAACCGCGCGCTGTTGCAGGGTCTGGGCTGGGACAAGAAGGCCATCCGGCACGAAAAATTCGATTGAAGCGGTGTTCGGCGCACGTGTGACCGATCCGCGATTGTCCGCATTATCCATCCGCATCATCCACGAATCTGCAAGCAGAGTGTAGAATCGCTGCGCTGCGGAGGCTGGCATTTCCGTCACCTTCGCGGTCGCTTTCATGGTCCAACTCGCACAAAAACTTCGACTGACCGACTACTTCGCCCTGGGGTGGGGAACCATGGTTGGCGTGGGCTGGCTCGTGCTGATGGACGACTGGCTGACGCGCGGTGGCCCGCTGGGTGGGATGCTGGGTTTTGCGCTGGGGATTCCGCTGCTGCTGCCAATTGCTTATGTCTACGGCAAGCTGGTGGCGCGAATGCCGGATGCAGCGGGCGAAGTGGCATACACTGCGGCAGTGTTTCCGCGCTGGTTCAGCTTTGCCACGGGCTGGATGATGGTGCTGGCGTATTTCATCGTGTGTCCGTGGGAAGCGGTGGCCATCGGGCGGATCGCAGCGTACATCTTTCCGGCGCTCGACCAGATGGAGTTGTATCGCGTCGGCGGCAAGCCGATCTTTCTGCCGCATTTGGTGATCGGGCTGGCGCTGACGGTGCTGCTGACGGTGATGAATTACCGCGGCGTCCGGCTGAGCGCGAGCTTCCAGAACTGGGCAAGCTTTGCCGTGCTGGCGTTGTCGGCGGTGTTTGCGGGCGGAGGAATTCTGCGCGGCTCGGTGCAGAATGCTCTGCCGCTGTTCAGTCACAGTGGGTTTATCTCGGTTTTGCTGGTGTTACAGGTTGTGCCGTACTTCATGACGGGATTTGAATCGGTGGCCAAGTGTTCTGAGGAAGCGACGCTGGAGTTTCGCGGCAGGAACTTTTTCACTGCGATGGCGCTGGCCGTGGTGGTGGCGGCGGTGTTCTATGTAGTGGTGATCGGGGCGGTGGCGGTGGCCGCGCCGTGGAAGGAAATCGTGGGCGAACGCTTCATGACGGCGGTGGCGCTGGAGCGGGCGCTGGGTGCGGGCTGGATCGTGCGCGTGATCCTGGCGGCGGCGTTGCTCTCGTTGTGTAAATGCTTCAACGGAAATTTTGTTGCTTCCAGTCGGCTGGTGTTTGCGCTCGGCCGACGCGGACTGGTGGATTCGCGACTGGCCTGGGTGCATCCAGAGAATCGGACGCCTGCGACCGCTGTGGTGTGGGTAGGCATCGCTACGGCGGTGGCCATGCTGCTGGGGCAGGCGATTCTGGTTCCGATCTCGGAAGTGGGGTCGGCGGCAGCAGCGCTGGGCTGGACAGCGGCATGCGCGGCGTATTTTTGCATGAAGCCCGGCAGTAGGCAGCGCGCGATTGCGGTAGTGGGAATGACGGTCGGGCTGTTGATGATTGCCATGAAGGTTGCACCGCTGGTGCCTGGACACTTCGATCAATGGGAGTGGATTGCCTTGGGCTTGTGGTGCGGGCTGGGTTGGTTGTTACACGTAACGGGGAAGCGGGAAACGGCTTGATGAGGAAAGGGAGAAACATGCTGGCAGAAAAGATGGTGCGGCTGAGGTTGATGATTCTGGTGTGCGCGCTGCTGATCACGGCGGCGGGCTTTGCGCAGCGGGCCTACGATACGGTGATCACGAACGGTCACATCGTGGATGGCACCGGCTCGCCGTGGTATAGCGGCGATGTGGGCATCCGCGAGGGGCGAGTGGCAGCGATTGGGAACCTGTCCGCAGCGGCGCAGAAGAAAACCATCGACGCCCACGGCATGGTAGTGGCGCCGGGGTTCATTGACATGCTGGGCCAGTCGGAAACAACCATTTTGGTGGAGCCGCGGCTGCCGTCGAAAATCTATCAGGGCATTACGACTGAGATCACCGGTGAAGGCGGTTCGATTGCGCCGGTGAACGACGCCATCATTGCGGCGGATCGCAGCGAAAATGACCGCCTCAAGATCACCGTAGACTGGCGGACTCTGGCGCAGTATTTTGCGCGCCTGGAAAAGCAGGGCATGGGTATCAACCTGGCCACCTTTGTTGGTGCGACCCAGGTGCGCCGGGTGGTGCTGGGCGATGCCGATGTGCAGCCGACGGCCGCACAACTGGAGCAGATGAAAGAGCTGGTGCGGCAGGCGATGCGCGAGGGAGCGGTGGGAGTTTCGACATCGCTGGAGTATCCACCGGCACCATATGCCAAGACGGAAGAGTTGATTGCACTGGCGGCGGAGGCGGGGAAATTTGGCGGCATCTATGCCTCCCACATGCGCAGCGAGAGCGATCACGTGATGGAGGCGATTGACGAAGCGGTGCGCATCGGGCGCGAAGGCAAGTTGCCGGTGGAGATCTGGCACTTAAAAGTCGCGGGCAAGGAAAATTGGGGTCGCATGGGCGAAGTGGTGGCGCGCATTGAAGCGGCGCGTCACGAGGGTGTGGACGTTGCGGCGGACACGTACGCGTATCTGGCCTGGTTCAATGGCACCTCCGCGTTCATTCCGCCGTGGGCGCATGATGGCGGGCGCGCCAAGCTGGTGGAACGACTGAAAGATCCGGCGATGCGGGCGCGCATCCGGCAGGACATCTTGCATCCGCCGAAAGACTGGGGCGACGATCCGTGGCTGGAAATTTCCGGACCGGAAGCGGTGCTGATCGGCGTGGTCAGCAATCCGAAACTGCTGCCGCTGCAGGGTAAGACGCTGGCGGAGATTGCCAAGCTCTGGAACAAAGATCCCATGGACGCGTTGTTCGATCTACTGATCGAGGACGAAGGGTTGACGGAGAACGCAGTGTTTGGGATGTCGGAACCAGACGTGACGCTGGCGTTGCAGCAGCCGTGGGTCTCCATCAACAACGATTCTTCGGGGACGTCGCCGGAAGGTATTTTGGGGCGCGACCATCCGCATCCGCGGGCCTACGGAACGTTTCCGCGAATCTTGCGGAAGTATGTTCGCGAAGAGAAGAAGCTGACGCTGGAAGATGCGGTGCGGAAGTTTTCCGCATTGGCAGCGCAGCGGGTACGGTTGACCGATCGCGGAGTGCTAAAAGCGGGAATGTGGGCAGACGTGGTGGTGTTTGATCCGGCGACGGTGCGCGATCTGGCTACGTTCGACAATCCCAACCAGCTTTCGCAAGGCATGGAATATGTGCTGGTGAATGGCGTACCGGTGATTGAGGGTGGGAAGATGACAGGCGCGCTGCCGGGGAAAGTGTTGCGCGGGCCGGGGTTCCAGCCGTAGTCGTTGTGGGCGAAGCGAGCGAACCTGCGCTGCAGACAAAAGTGCAGAGGTCCCTCGCTGCGCTCAGGATGACACAGCGGAATTCACGATGACGGAGCGACTGACAGGAACTTGCGCGGCAGCACCCTAACGTTGCAGCTTGGCTTGGGCTGGGGCGGCGGGTTCGATGAGTGGCGCGGTCAGAGGACCGCTGACGGTGAAGGCGGGTGCGCCGCCACGGTCGAGCTTCAAATCAAGTTTGCGCGCGAAGGATGCGGTGCCGGTGACGGTGTAGGTGGCGACAGGACATTCCAGGCGGGAGCGGGAAAGCTCAAAGCGCGCGCCCGAAACGAGCAGCGTGCCGCGAAAGCGCCGGAAACGCAGCGGCGTATCTGGTTTCAGGCGCCAGCCCGCCATGCTGCCATCCTGCCAATCGAAGGTCAGATTGCCGCGAGCGGACTTTTGCAGCTCCACTGCGGAAAAACCGGACAGCTCTAGTTTGTATTCCAGGCCGGCAGTGCCGGTGGCCCAGGGCTCGCGCATCCAGTCGCCGAGTTGGACTAGGTGTGTGCGTTCGACCGAACCAGAGCCGGAGTAGAGCGGCGGATTCTGGGTGAAGTCCGCCGACCATTGACCGCGATGATGGCCGCCGAGCAACTCCGCACGAAGGTCGTGCAGCGCGAGCTTGCCGTGTTCGAGTTCGAAGTGGGCGCTGACATTGGTTGCCGGGAAATTTCGCAAGCTGAAACGGCTGGCGTGTATGGTCCCCTGCGCGTCGAGCTGCAGGAGGGCGGGTGCGGCAGCGGCGCTGCGATTGAGCAACTGGTACCACGCACGCCGAGGCAGTCTCGGATTCAGAAGGTGACTCAGAACATCGGTGGAGATCTCATCAAAATGAAGGTCAGCCTCTACCCGGCACGGGGCGGGGCAAGTGCGGGGGCGGCGAAGATTGCCAGTAAAGCGCAGATCGCCGAGGGTGGCAGCAACGTTTTCCAGGGCGATGGTTTGCGGCGTCAAGAGGGCGCGGGCGCTGCTGGCTTCGAGGGGCGCGTTCACGCCGGGAAACTCGGCGCGCAAGGAGTGAAGTTGAATCCAGCCATCGGCGCGAGGGGGCGTGAATCCTGACCAGAGGCCGGCGGCGCGCAGGTCGAACTCAGCATCTCCTTTCACCGCAGCTTGCGTCGTCGCAAATCCAGCAGCGCGGCCCAGGCGCAACAATTGCTCGAGCGGTGCGGCTCCGGTGAGTTGCAGACCGTAGCCTGCGCGGGAAAGCCAGACGTGGACCTGGGTCTTGCTGGATTTGGAAAGAGCGACAGACATGGGCCCGGCTTCAACATAGTTTTCCGCAGGGGTGGCGAATGGGGTTGGACCGGCGGAGCGAGCGGGTGCACGCAGCTTTGGCTTCGTTCCGGGCGAGACCATTCGCAACGGCACAGTTCCCAAGGCCAGGTCGGTGGAGAGCACGCTGGAGCGCAGCGTAACGTCTTTCGCGCCACCCTCGCCAGCCCATTGCGAGACGCCTCCGGCATCCCGAACCCAGGCAAACTTGGCGTCAAACGTACCCGTTGCCGAAAGGTCGGGCGGCAATTGCTGCTTCATGCGGCGTGCTAGTTCCAACAGCGATTGGGCGGGAACATCGACGGCGGTCAAGGTCAGACCATAGGCGAGCTGCTCCGGCAAGCGCTGCAGGGACCCGCTTAGATCCAACCGTCCGGCGCCAACGGGGGCGGTACAAGCAATGGCGGAAAGTGTACGCGTGGCGCTGGCGTAGTGTGCGGCGCAAGTGGCCGCCAGACGCAGGGAGCGGCCAGTGCTGATGTCGTAGCGGCGGAAGTCATCCACGGAAACATCCGCCTGCAAGGCCAGGTCGCTGATGGTGCCATTGGCGCGGAGCGCCGCCTGAACTCCACCGCGCCAGCCGCGGTCGTATCCCGTAAGCAAACGCGTGAGCTGTCCGAGTTGGCCATCTTCTGCGCGCAGCGTCATTTGCACGGGAGTAGTGCGCCATTGCTCTTCGCGACCCCAGGTGCCCTCGACGCGCACAATGCCGGTGTCGCTCAGCCCCATGTCGGTGCGCACCGGGCGTGCTTGCAGGCGCATGCCCCACTGATTGTTGGACTCGAGCCAGAGGGCAAAGTCGGCGTTGGTGAGCGCAAACGATTTTTTCTCGCGACCCAGTTTGAAATTGATGCGGCCCTCGCTGGCTTCAATATAGGGAAAGCGCGGGCGATCTTCCGAACGCGCGAGTCCGGTGGGCGCAGCGGGAGTGCGGGCAGTGTGTTCGAGGAGTGGCTCCAGATTCCAGCGGCCATCGTCGCTGCGGGCCAGATTGAGGCTGGGCTCGGTCAGTCGCAGGCGCGCAATTTCCAGGCGGCGGCGCCACAGCGAACTCAGATGCAGCCAAACGGTGACCTGATCGGCGCGCAGGATGGGTTCCGCGCTGAATTGAGGATCGTCCTGTACCGTGAAGCCGGAAAGCTCAAAGCCGGGTCGCGGGAGAAATTGCAGACTGACGCTGCCAATGGTGACGGGGCGCCCCAGAGCCAGGCTGAGCGACTGAGTGAGGCGGGCGCGCAGGCGCTCCGCTCCGGGCCGCCACAACAGGAGCACGACAATTACCAGGGCGATCCCGGCGAAGACACGCCGCCGTGAATACCACGATCTCACCGCACACCTTGCAGGGTCCGCCGCCAGCGCGTCTCATCGAAAAAGTGAATGACCACGTGCGCCAAAAACTGCAAGCGGTCCGTCCACTCGCGGCGCTGCCATTGGCCGTCCGGAGTTTCAAAAGACCAATAAATAAAGAGCGGGCGGCCGATGAAATTTTCGCGGGGCACGAAGCCCCAATAGCGACTGTCGAGGCTGACGTCGCGATTGTCGCCCATGGCCCAGTAGTAGCCGGGAGGGACAACGATTTCTCCGTTCTGGATGTGTTGCGGCATTTCGAGGATCCAGTTCGGCTTCACGCTGTAGTACTCCGAGGGCGGGACGGCGGGAAAATTGTCGCGGTACTCACTGCCGAGCGCTTCGGGCTGCTTGTGACGGACGAAGGGCTGCACCAGCAACTGGCCATTGCGATAGACCTCGCCATTCTTCAGGTGAATGCGATCACCGGGCACGCCGATGATGCGCTTCACCAGGTACAGCGGTTCGACGGGAGACATGAAGACCGCAATCTCATCCCGGCGCACCTCGCGGTAAGGCAGCAACCGCCCCAGCCAGCCGGTAGGCGGAGCAAACTGCACCCGGTTCACGAACACATGGTCGCCGATGAGCAATGTGTCTTCCATGGAACTGGAAGGGATTTCAAACGCCTGGATAATGAAGGTGATGATGAACAGGCCAGTGACGAGCACGGAGGCCAGCGAGGCGAGAAACTCGACGGGTGTCTCCTCGTGCTTTTCCTGCGGACTCGGTTGCTCTTCTTTTTTTGCTACGATTTTCTTCAAGCGATGCTTTCTCTGGGAATCCGGTCAGTGCACGCGACGCATGGTGCGGTCCCAGCGGACAACCTGGGATACGTGGGTGACCGCATACGCGAAGTGATAAATTTTATCACCCAGGGTGCCTGCGGGGGTGAGGTCGCCCTCAGTGTTGCGCAGAGACCAGTAGATGACCAGTGGCCGGCCGAGAATGTTCTGCTGCGGAACGAAGCCCCAATAACGGCTGTCCAGGCTGCGATCGCGATTGTCGCCGAGAACGAAGTAGGCCCCCGGGGGCACCACCAACTCGCCGTGTTGGATAAAACGAGGCATTTGCAGCCACCAGTTGGCGTTGATCTGGGCCGGAATCAGGTCGCGCTGCGGAAAGTCGTCAGGATAGGACTCTGGAAAAATTCCTTTGAGGCGGACGTAACCCTCCACTAGGGGAACGCCGTTGACGAAGAGATGCTTGCTTTCAATGCGGATGCGATCTCCGGGAATCCCCATCACGCGCTTCACGAAGTGCTGCGCGGGATTGACGGGGTAAAGGAACACAATGATTTCGCCACGCTGCACGGGACGGTAAGGGATGATGCCGGCGAACGACGAGTCGGCATAACTGAGTTTGTCCACCAGCAGGTAGTCACCAATCAGCAGGGTGTCTTCCATGGAGACCGAAGGGATGGTAAAGGCCTGCAGCAAAAAGGTGATGACAAAGATGGCGATGATCACCGTGCTGGTGAGGGACTGCAGTGCAGCGAGCCAGGCGGCTTGCTCCGGAGCGGGAGTATCCGGCGACGGCGCTGGAGCGATTGGTTCGGGCTGGAGCGGTTCCAGATTCATGGCGCCGGTTTGCGCTCCAGATATTCCAGGACCTGGCGGGCTGCTTCCTGCTCCGCCTTTTTCTTGGTGGGGCCGTCGGCGCGCCCGACGAACTCGGCATGGGTTGCGGAATCGGCGGTGAGCAGGCGGACCTCAACGGTGAAAAGTTTCTTGTGTTCGGGCCCTTGCTCCTGCGCCACTTCATAAGCGGGCTGGCGGCGACCGCTGGCCTGCAGCAGTTCCTGCAGCGCCGATTTGTAATCGATGATGGGAACGCCAGCGGAGTACACGTCCAGACGCTGCAACTCGGGGAGAAGGACTTTCTCCCGCACCCAGGCGCGGGCGCGATCGAAGCCGGCATCAAGATAGAGGGCGGCGAGCACCGCTTCCAGCGCGTCGGCGAGCAAGGCGGGTTTGCCACGGCCGCCGCTCTTGTCTTCTCCACGACCGAGTTGCAGATAACGACCAAGATCGAACGCCCGGGCCACATTGACCAGATGCGGCTCGCTTACCAGATGGGCGCGCAGTCGCGACAGTTCGCCTTCCTGAAAGTGGGGGAAGCGCTGCAAGAGTTCTTCGGCCACGCACAGGGAGAGGACGGCGTCGCCCAGAAACTCCAGTTGCTCATTGTCCGCAGTGGTGTCGGATTCGCGCGCGTGGGAGCGATGAGTGAGCGCCAGTTGCAGCAAGTCTCGGCGCTGAAAGCTGTGGCCGAGAGCTTCCTCCAGCGCAGCGAGATCGCGGACCGTCATGACTTCACTCGTGGCGCTCACCCATCCAAATCGCGCTTAGTTCTTGGGCGGAGTTGCCGGGGCAATGCTGGGGCCGCCCGTCAACTGTTTCAAGCGTTCGCGTTCGCGGCGTGCCGCGTTGCCCGCGGGCGTGTTTTCCTGGGTCAACACCACCGCCTTCTCCACTGTGGCCAACGCGTCTGTGTATTTTCCCTGTTTGTCCTGCACGATGCCGAGGCGAAGCACGGTGACGGGATCGGGCTGTTGCGGGTAGGCATCAACGGATTTTTGCAAATAGTCGGCGGCGTGGGTCAGGTCATTCCGGTTGTAAGTCAGGGCGCCAAGCACGCTGTAAGCGGAGGAGCGCAGCAGGCCTTTGTAAGCGTCAATGCGGTCCTGCGGTGTGCCGGCAGGGACGGAGAGATCCGTTTCCACGGTTTCGAGCGCCCGCTGCGCCAGCTTCATCGACTCTTCCTGTTTCTGGTCTTTGTCGAGGTCAGTGTCGCGGGTGCGCTCGGCCAGCATCTGGGCTACGTCCACCAGCGCTTCGGGATCATCCGGGTCGAGGGTGAGGACTTTGCGCCCCATCTCGCCCATCTTGTCCAGCGCATTGGTGTTCTGGTAGTTGCGCATCGCGGTCTTGTAGAGCAGGATGCGCAACTCGCTGTCGGGGAATTTGGTGGCAAAATCATCAGCGGCCTTTTCAAAGGCGGCGGCATCAGCGGTCTTGGCGGCGACATTGTAGGCGTCGAATTCCGGCTGGGTCTTGGCCTGAGGCGGCCGCTTGCCCGCAGGTGGGGCCGCGGCGCCCGGTTGTTGCGCGGCGGGTGCCGCTTGTCCTTTGTTGGTATCGTACGTTTGCGCCGGGCTGATGCCGGTGGTGAGGACTACCACCAAAAACAGGTTTGCGGGCTTCATGCGTTCTCCTTCGAATTGGTGACCGACAGATTCAAGAAATTGTTCTCCGGCTACTGCGGATGCTGAGCGGCAGCGGGCGGCTCGTAAGCCTGCTTCAATCCGCGCTCGGCGGCCGATTTGATCTCCGGGTTGGAAGCTCCGGCGGAGAGTGCGGCGCGGTAGTGTTCCACAGCGGTTTCGCGTTCCCCTTGCAAGTCAAAAATGCGGCCCAGATAAATCTGCGACCAGGCGACCAACCGCGGCTCGTGCGAGGCCTGCAAGGTGCGCTCGAAATAAGCGCGGGCATTGTCCATCTCGCTGCTCATGGTGGCGGCGCGGGCCAGCACGAAGAGCGCATAACCCGTATCTTCCTTGTCGTTCTTGTCGAGCACCTGCTGTGCCAGTTTCTGCGCTCCGGCAATGTCGCCGATGCTCAGCTTCTGCTCGGCCAGTCGCAGGTTGGCGGTGAGGCGAGGCCGCGAACCGGCCAGAATTTCCGGCGTGGCCTGCGTGGCAAATTCGATGGTGGAAGCCCGCCGTGATTCGCGCACAGGATCAACATTGAACAGCATTTCCGAGTAGGCGTCGCGCAGTCCAGCCGGATCTTTCTCAAAGCGCTCGAGCGCGTCGTAGAAGTACTGCGTAAGGATGTAGCCTTCCTGCATGGAGGCCTGCACCGAATCTTTCTGGTCCGTCAGCGAAAACTTGCCGCCGCGCGGTGTGCGCGCTTCGATAGCGCGAATCAGCGACTCAGTCACCAGCAGGGAAATGTCAGTCTTGAAACTGTCGTCCATGGGCGCGGTGCGTACGCTCTCCAGCAGCGGTTCCAGACGCTTGAGCGTGGTGGAACGCTTCATGGCCATGGGGTCGAGCACGTAGTGGAGGTAGGTGTGGCGAATCTGTTCCAGCTTGAGCGAGGTGGCGTTGGGCGTGATGACCAGGAAGTAGTCGGCGCCGTAGTTGCGGGCATTGGCCTGGCCGGGCGCGCCCATCGGCTCGAGGTAAATGGTAAATCCGCGTCCCAGATAGCCGCTGGAAGAGAGCTTCAGGTAGATGTCGGTATCGAAAAGCAGCTTGGCCAGCGGCGC
>JBGQDM010000006.1:0-57939 GCA_041495845.1 Terriglobia bacterium
CGCTCGTAATGCTTTTCGCGGTGATAACGCTCGATGGGGAAATGGAACTGGACTTCCTCGGGTGCGATCTCCCTACCCCGCAGGAAACGATAGACCGAACGCGCCGCCTGTTTGCCGCTGGCAATGGCATGGATCATGAGCCGCGGCCCATAGGCAATGTCGCCTGCGATGAACACCCCGGGCGCCGAGGTCGCGCACGTTGCGGGATCGTTGACCACCTGCTGCGGCGATCGCATCTCGATCCCGTCGCGCTGGGCATCAAGAAAGCTCAGGTCGGCGGATTGCCCTACAGAAAGGAGGACAGTGTCGCCCTCAATCTCCGTCGTGGCCGATTCGTCGAACTTCGGGGCAAAGCGCCGGTTCTCGTCGTACACCTGCGTGCACCGTACAAACTTCACTCCGCGCACGAATTTCTGACCATTCCTCTCGTCAACGAGGACCTCCCTTGGCCCCCAGCTGTTGGAGCGGGTGACGCCCTCTTCCTGGCCTTCCAGGATTTCCACCGTGTCCGCCGGCATCTCTTCCAGAGACTCCAGGCAGACCAGGTTTACTTCCCGGACTCCCGCCATGCGGGCCGCGGTGCGCGACACGTCGTACTCTTCCTGGCGCAGGACCGTGCGGGCGACATCGTAGGCAACGTTGCCCCCGCCGATCACGATCACCCGCTGCCCCAGTGCAACTTCCTTGCCCAGGGACACATCCCGCAGAAAGTCGACGCCGCCCATCACCCCGATCGCGTCGACGTTCGGAATGGGCAACGCTCGTGACCGCTTGGCGCCGCAGGCGATGATGACGGCCGCGAACTCGCGGCGCAGGTCAGCGAAGTTGACATCTTTCCCAACCTGCGTGTTGCAAAGAATCTCGACACCCACAGACTGAATCACCGCGACTTCCGCCCGGATCAATTCCCTTGGCAAGCGATATCCGGGAACGCCGGCGTAGAGCATGCCGGCCGGCTGCGGCTCCATCTCCAAGATCGTGGGGCGGAACCCCATCAGAGCGAGATCATGCCCGGCTGCCAGCCCCGTCGGTCCCGAGCCGATGATGGCAATTCGCTCCCCGGTTGGCTTGGGAAATTCGGCGTTCGCGAGAAACTCGAGCAAGTGGCGGAGTTCCTCAACATCGTCGCACTGACGCTCTTCGTTCTTGCTCTTCAGGTAAGGAAACAGATCGCGGCCGGCATCGCTGCGGGCATCACTCCCGAATTTCTCACAGGCGAAGCGCTTGAGAGCGCGGATGGAAATCGGCTGATCGATACTTCCCCGGCGGCACGCCGCCTCACAGGGCGCGCCGCAGATGCGGCCACAGAGTGAAGCCAGCGGATTCGGCCCGCGCGCGATCAAGTAGGCCTGTTCGTAATCGCCGGCAGCGATGGCCCGGACATAGCCGCGCGCATCGGTGTGCACCGGACACGCATCCTGACACTTGATCTGTTCCCGCCAATAGGCAGGGTCGGCCACGCGAACGCGATATTGCGTCTCAGCCATGGGCGGGGTACAGCACAGCTAGAGTCCTGCGCCAGGCGTACAAGCGTCGGTGATGGGAGTCACAGGCGGCTGTGAGTTGCCCTTCCGGAATCGGTGCGCTGGGAAAAGTTCTGGTCTGGTCTTCCATGGGTCGCGCTAGAATTTCCAGTTCAATTCGGCATAGCCGAACTGCCCCGTGCCTCCCTTGGGATAGATTGTCTGAATCACTGCCCTGCCCGCGGCCGCGGCGTAGTATCCGGTCAGCGTCACGTGTGGGCCCACCTGGTAGTCGGCGCTCACGTCGTAAACGTTGGCCAGGCTCCGGTGGCCGTTGCTCGGGCGCCCGACAAAACCGAACGTCGCTGGCTGGAAAGCTCCTCCCCCCGTGTACCAGAGATCACTCGTGTTGCTGAGGCGCAGGAAATGCGCATCGGATCGGATCGTCCACTTCGGATGCGGGCGAAGAACCACTTCTGCAAATGCATCCTGGTTGTTCATCAAGTTGTAAAAAGGGAAGCGGGCGTAGATGCGTGGAGTAGGCAGCACTTGGAAGAAGGTTCCGTGTTGCCCATCACTGGGATTGTCGTCGCCGGTGCTGTAGAAGTATCCGCCCCGGAACCATGGCTTGAGTTTCAGTTGCGGCTGGAACCCGCCTTCGACGGCGATCGCTCCCGCGCGCTGGTCGAGCACGCCCCAACTCCCAAACTGGCCGGCGCCCCACACTAGCGTATCCACAGTGCCCGCTCCCACGCGAAAGGTCTGGACGTAATGGCCGCCGACGCTGGTGACGCGGATATTGTGCTCGTCCGCCCGGCGCGCGGCGGCGGAACGGTTGTCCGTCTTCAGGGCCCGCCGCCCGTCGTGATAGCTCAGCGCAAACATGCGCCATTCGCCCGGCGAGCCCTTTCCCACCACATGCGTGAGCGCGCCATAGAGAATGTCGGTGTCCAGCTCTCCCCAGGCATTGACCTGGAAAACGCCTTGCGTGGCGCGCGCCGCCACCAGGGTGAGATTCAGTCCGGGCGTGCCACGCACGTACTGCACTCCGTCAAAACTCCGCCCAACATGAGAGAAGCCGAAATTACCGATCAGCCGATGAGCAATGCGGTCGCGCTTGAGCGCGGCCAAGGTCGCGTCTTTCGGGCTCGTCTCGGCGCCGTCCACAAACTCAAAGCGGCCGAAGCGCAGGCTGCTCGCCTTGTCGCCGAAGATGCCCCGCAGGCGAACAAAACCCTGCTTGACAAAGAAGTATCCTGCTGTCGAGTCCGTGTTGGCGGCAAAGTAGTTGGCCCCCAGCCCGAGCTGCCCTTGCGGAGCGGGCGCAATGGCGTCGTCCGGCAAACCCAGCAGTAACGGCTGGGCGAACTCCGCCTGCCAATCCCAACCCGGCCTCTCCTGGCTCAAGCTCAGCCGCAGCAGGGAGGCAAAGTAGGCGTAGTTCGGTTCGGCCGCGTTGGTGTCAAACCAGTCCCACACTTCCGGGCGCACGCGCAGGCTGCCGGAAAACCGGATGCCGCCAAAGGTAATCGGTTTGGAGGCGGATTGGCTTTGGGCGCTCGACAGATCAGCGCCGGCCAGCAACCAGAGGACTAGCCCGGCAATGGTCAGGCTCCTCTGGAGTATGGCGATGCAGCATCGTTCTTTCACGGTCGTCGCCTGCCTCGACTGACATGACAACCGTAAAAGCTATGGGAGCTGGCAGCCATCGTCTATGACATGAGTCACAGCGTTCGATCACCGTTGGTTGCCAAGAACGGAACACAGGAGTCCCAGATCACGGGCGCCTCGGCGAGGCGGACCGACCCCTGGTTGCCCGGGCACAGGTACTCTTGCCGGCGCCTAGCGGATCCGAATGTTCACCAAATACGGGCTGCCGAACTCCGTCATGTCGCCCGCGTGCTTCCCGGCCACGGGCAGCAGCCGCGCCGAAAGCGGCTTGTGCCACTTCACCGCCAGGCTGGCCACGTCGGCAATTATCTTTTCCAGGTCGTGCTGGGAAATGTCCCCGGGCAGCGGCACGGCATCCAATCCGGTACTGCACACCGCCGAATAAGACATCAGCGAATCCCGACTAATCGCGCCCGCCTCCCATCGTTTAGCGAGGACTGAATCCTCCAGCACCGGCAGCATCAACCCGCTGTAGCCCACCCGTTCGGCTCGGACGCGCTGCACAGCGGAGGTGATCGCAAAAGCCGCCGACAAACTGCCCGCTGAGCCCACCTGGTTTCCCGCCAGTGATTCCAGTGCCGCGCCAATCGAGATGTCTTTCAGCGGGACCGGGGTCAGGTCCATGCCCTGGTAACTCCAGCCGGTTTGTTTCTCCACTCGGCGGGCCATGGCTTCAACCTTCATGGCCTCGCTCTCCAGGGCGGTCGTAAGGCGTTCGCTGGCCACCGCGAAATCTTGCTTGCTTCCGGCCAGAACGTCCTGGGCAATATTGGCGGATTCCAGCCCGATGGCGAATTCGTGCCCCGCACCGGAAGTGTAAGAAACAGGATAAAAAGGGGCCACCGCGGGCGGAAATGCTCCGGCGGCGAACCGAAAATTCCCCTCGCTGTGGGCGGTGTGTTCCTCGAGGTATCGGTTGACCCGAGCCGCCGCGCGCACAGCATTCCAGTGGATCCCGGCGTCATCCGCCACCACGATAAAAGCATTGATCGTCTCGGTGGCGGCGATGATCTGCCCCAGAAGGTCGGCTGGGCCGACATCATCACTGTCTTTGGACATCGCCGGTCCGATGTCCGACGCAAAGCCTTCCTGCTGCGCCAGATGGTCAAATTCACGGAAGAATGCCAACACTTGCTCTGGCGTCAGCCCCTTGGTGTACTCGGGAAACGGTTGGGTAGTGACGCGGAGGGTTTCCACCTCGTAGCCAGCTTTGGCGAACTCGGCCTTGGCGGTCCTGAGCAGACTCAAAGCACTGGCCACTTGAGACCGATAAGTCTGCCGCTCCAGGCGGATGAACGCCGTGATGGTCCTGACTTTCGCTGCACCTGGCTGTGATCTGGGCGGCGTGTCCGTGCTTTGGGCGGGGACTGCCGGCAGCAGCGAGAGAGAAAGTAGAACCACGATAAGCCTGCGGTTGAGATTCATGGCCGCTCCGGGCGGAATTCTACACGAGGCGCGGTGAACTGAGATTTTGCCGGGACCGCGCCGGATTTTGAGCTGTACGGCCTCCGCGCGGGACCTGAGCTGGGCGAGCAGCGACAGCAGTCGGGGCTGTCCGGAAGACCAGAACCGGTCTCATCAATGGTCGATCCATCAGGGCACGCATTTCAGACGTGCCAATCAGAACCAGTTCTAGAGCTTGCCCAGAGCCGCCAGGATCTTTTCTGGCGTGATCGGCAGGTCCCGTATGCGCACGCCAATGGCGTTGTAAATGGCGTTGGCGATGGCGGGGGCCGGCACAATGACACAGGGTTCCGCGAGAGATTTCGCTCCGAACGGGCCGCTCGGCTCGCTGGACTCGATGAACACGCTCTTGATGTCGGGCGGCATCTCCATTGCTGTCGGCATCTTGTAGTCGAGAAAGTCTGCCGTAAGGCAGGCGCCGGTGGTGGGGTCGAACAGCAGGTTTTCCATTAATGCAAAGCCCATTCCTTGCTGAAATCCACCTTCCACCTGTCCTTCCGCGCCGGCTGGATTGATCACCTTGCCGATGTCGTGCGCGAACACCACCCGAAGGACCTTCACTTCTCCGGTTTCGGTGTCCACCTCGACCTCGACGAACTCGGCGGTGGCAGGAGAAGGGTTGGTGGTGGGGGCGAGCGATGCCATACCCATGATGGTGCCTTTGTGCTCGAGGTGCGTTTTCTGCATGCCATCAGGCACCATGACCACGTAGGGAGATTCCGCCTGCTTCACCACGTCGCTGACAGAAAGCGCCTTGTCCGGCAAACCCTTCACGTAGACCTTGCCGTCGGCCACTTCAAGGTTGTCGGGGGATTCTCGCAGGAGCGTGGCCGCGATGGCGCAAAGGCGGTTTCTGGCTGCTCTCGCGGCGGCCTTCACCGCATTCCCGGAAGAGTAAGTGACCCGGCTGGCATGGCTGGGCGCATCAAACGGCGCCGTCTGGGTGTCCGCATAGCAGAGGCGAACAGACTCAACCGCCAGCCCCAGTTCCTGGGCTGCGATCTGAGTAAGAATCGTCGTCTGGCCCGAGCCGATGTCAATGGTCGCGGTGGAGAGGTCGGCGGTTCCGTCCACGTTCAGTTTGATGATCGCGCCCGAGTGCTCATAGATGTCTGGAAAACCGACGCAACCGCTCACCCAGAGTGGTTGTGTGGCCAGGCCGATGCCCCGCTTCTTTGTCCCCGGGCTGGATGCGGCAGGCTTACGCCGAGCCCAATTAATCTCCTTCGCACCTTGGCGCAGGCAATCTTCAAAGCGGTAAGTGTCGAGTTTTGAGCCGGGATCAAAAGGATGAGGATCGGATTCGTGGTGAGCGTTTTTCAGCCGGAACTCGATTGGATCCAGGTGCAGCTTTTCGCAGATCTCGTCGATCTGCGATTCCACGGCAAAGGCAGCCTGGGGAGAGCCATACCCCCGGAATCCGCCACCGATCATGTTGTTGGTATAGACAGTCGCGCCATCCCACTTCTGATTCGCACAACGATAGGTAAGCAGGAAGCCATACATACCGTGGACCATCAGCACGACGGCCCCATGGGTGGCGTGCGAGCCCGTGTCCAGAAGGCTGTTGGCATAGCGGGCGGTGAACGTACCGTCGTTCTTGACGCCGGTTTTCAGGTGGACCTTGAGTGGGTTCCTGGCGCCGCTGATGAAGTCTTCATAGCGGGTGTGCTCGATCCGTACCGGGCGCCTCGTTTTGAGGCTGAGGAGCGCGGCAATCGGCTCCAGAAAGCCCAGGTCGAGCTTGCCGCCGAAACCTCCACCGATGTAAGGAGGCTTGACGGCGGTGACTTTGCCGACCGGCAGCCCCAAGGCAAAGGCCAGTTTTTCGCGGAGCCCAAACAGACTCTGGCACGACGACCACACCTTGAGATTGCCCTGCGGATCGCTGTCGACAACGCAGACCCGCGGCTCCATATAGCAGGTGTGCACGCGCTGGGTCTGGTAGGTATTTTCAAAGATATGGTCAGCTTCCTGGAAGCCGCGCTCGAGATCGCCAAAACTGAAAGAAGGGCGCAGGGCGATATTGTTCGGAGCATGCTCGTAAAGCTGCGGGGCGCCCGGCTTCATGGCTTCTTCCGGGTCCAAGACCGCAGGCAGCATTTCGTATTCAACGTGAATCAGTTCCGTTGCTGCTTCGGCGATCTCCGCGGTGGTGGCGGCCACGGCGGCGATCGGTTCGCCTGCAAATCGCGGCCGATCCGTCAGGATCAGCATGTCCCGCACCATGCTGTTGGCGGTGGTAGGTGCGAAGAAGACGGGGTGAAACTTGATTTGCGGCACTTCCGACGGGGTCAAAACGGCTTTTACCCCGGGTAGTTTTTCCGCCTTGGAAGTGTCCAGGCGAAGAACGCGGGCATGGGGGTAAGGACTGCGGAGGAGTTTGCCGTGCAACATGCCTGGGAGGCGCACGTTGATGGGAAATCCCATGCCGCCGGTCACTTTGTCATACGCATCGGGCCGGAGAACGCTGGTGCCCACAATGCTCATTTTGGACATCGTCACATCCTTGGAGCAGTCTGCTTGTTTGCAGCTGCCATTTTGATGGCGTCGACGATCTTCTGGTAGCCCGTGCAGCGACACAGGTTGCCGGCAATGCCTTCGCGGATTTCCTGCTCACTGGGATCCGGTTGATGGGACAGGAACGACTTCGCACTCATGATCATGCCGCAGGTGCAATAGCCGCATTGCACAGCTCCCGCTTGCATGAATGCTTCTTGCAGCGGATCCAGCCGGCCGTTCTCTTGCAAACCTTCGATCGTCGTGATCTTCCTATTTTGGGCAGCCATGACAAAGACCATGCAGGAATAGACGGCTTTGCCTTCCAGGAGAACCGTGCAACAACCGCAGCCCCCGGCGTCGCACCCCTTCTTGGTGCCGATCAGGCCCAGTTCCTCGCGGAGCACGTGCAGCAGCGTGTCGTGAGGTCGAACTGCGACCTCGTGGATTTCGCCGTTGATGTGGAGCGCGATGACTTGTTTCATGTCCGGGAACTCTCCCTTCGGCAGACGGCTATCTGGCTTCCTGTAGCGCAACCCCTAACCGTGCCAGAGCTCGTTCGAGGGCACGGCGAACAAACACTTTGGCGACCGTAGAGCGATACTTCGCGGATGTTCGATGGTCCGATACCGGGTGAATATCGAAAGCTACGACATTTCCGGATTCCCGGATCCGCGCGGCGGATGGCTGGCGCCCCTTGAGAACGTCCTCGCAAGAGACTGCCCGTACCGGCACTTTGCCAATTCCTCCGCCCACCACGACGCGGGCCTCCGTGCAGACTCCCTTGTCGTCCAGGGTGATTCGGACCGCGACATTCAGTAATGCCAGATCGTTGGCATTGGTTTCCAATTTCAGAAAGGCGCTGGCAGATTTCGAAGGAAGCTTCGGAATGAGAATTTCGGTGAGCAACTCTGTCCTCTGCAGAACGTGTTCGAAGTAGTCGAGGTAGAAGGTGTGCAGTCCAATTTCCCGGGTCCCTTGCGGTCCCTGGGCCTTCACCCGGCCATCGAGCGCCATGACGGCAACGGGCAAATCGAAGAGGGGAGTGGCACTGGCGATGCAGCCGCCGACGGTGGCCATATTGCAAATCTGAGGTGGGGGATACCGAAGCGCGTCCCGCACCGCTCCCAACGCTGGATTCATGCGCACGATTTCTGATGCGGCGAGATCTGTGAAGGTGGTAGTGGCTCCGATCGTCAAGCCCTCCGGCTGCGGCTTGATGAACGTAAGCCCGGCTCTTTGCAAGTCAATGAAGGCACCCACTCTGGGAAGTAGACCCCGCGCGGCGAGTCCGTGAACAAACGTTCCGCCCGCGAGAACGATCGCTCGGTCCTGATACTTGCTCAGCAGTTGGACTGCTTCGCCGGGGCTTCCCGGCTGAAAGTATTCCTGTACTGCGGCCAAAGCCATGTTTTCCTCCGTCGCAGGAGCCTCCGTCAGCCTGCTTTAGAAGCTGAGGCGCGCACTGAACTGCAACTGGCGCATATCGGCGATGCTGCGGGGTGTGCCAAATTGCAGAACCGGAACCGCCCCTTGAACACCGTCACCGTAATGCCGGGGCTCGGGTCCGACCAGGTCTCCTGCTCCGTAGATATTGTTCACGTCAATCACGTTCTTGCGGTTGAAGAGGTTGAATACTTCCAGGCTGAACGTGGCGCGGGCCTCTCTCTGGGACATCTTGAAGGGAATGGCGCGTTCCACGCGTACGTCCACATTCCGGAAATTACCGCCCCCGTAGGTATTCCGGCCCAAGAGGCCGACACGATCGGAGAATGGAAAACCATCGCCATTGGTATCGAAGCCAACCTGCACTGACTGGAAGCGCGGGCTCTGTACGACAGTGGTCACGCCGAGGTTCCAGGCCCGCAGCAACGCCTGATGGTACGGAGACTCGACCACTCCGGAGAGGACAAAGCGATGTGCGATGTGGTTGTCAGACACGGCCCGCTCCAGGTCTTTGCGCAGGTAGTTCTGCGGGCCGGTCGGATAGCCAATCGTGGTCTGGTTATCGATCGACTTGGACCAGGTGTAGTTGGCCATGAGCTGGAAATGGTTGCGGAACCGCCGGCTGAACGTCAGAAACCCGCCGTGGAAGATGGAGTAACCCTCAGGGCTATCCAGAAAGGCAAACCCGAAATTGGGATCTGCCAGGGTGAGCGCTTGCTTGCCGTCCGGCAACGTGCCGGCAGGCTTGGCATTGGCGTCGCCAAAATAATGGATCTTCAGCGCGTGGATGAAGTTGTAACCGATGGACACCTGGATGTCCTTGCCGATGCTCCTCTCGACTTGCAGGCTGCCATTCTCGGAATAGGGATTAGGGAAATGCTTGGTGGTAAATCCGTGGGAGAACCCAATCAGTTGATCGGGCGCGGGGTACGTCCCGTCGGCCGTGAAGTTGGCGAAGGCCGTTGCCGCAGGGAACACGACCTGGTTGAGATCGGGATCGAAGTGCGGGAATTGAACCCCGACCGGCCCGAACTCAGCCAAACCCACCAGCGTTTTGGAGGGATCAACAAACGCAGGCACCAGCGGATTATTCATGTAGCCCGTGATCGGACCAAACGCGGTCGAGGTACCGATCAATTCGCTCCAGTTGAAGGGACCGAAGTAGATGCCGAACCCCCCGCGCACCACGGTGTTGCCAGCCAACTGCCAGGCAAAGCCAACCCTCGGCTGAAAGTCCTTGTGGTCGGGGCTGTACCAGTTGCGCTCGTGGAACATCCGGGTTTCGTTGTCATAGCGCAGGCCAAACGTCAAACTCAAACGGGAATTGGGCCGCCACTGGTCTTGGAAGTAAACCCCGTAAATCTGACGGGTGAACTGGGCGGAAGAAGCGTCATCAAAAGCCTTGAGCATCGGCGGTGGCAGGAGGCTGGACTGAAAGTCGTTCCCTCGCGGTATCAACTGAGTTCCCCACAAGGAACGGGGCATGCCAAAGTAGAGGACAACGGCGAACGGCTCTGGGGCGAAGAAACTGTCGGGGCTGAAAACAGCCACTCCGGGCGTGAACATGGCTGATTTGGTGGAATTCCAGATGTTGTGGAATTCGCCGCCGAACTTGAAAGTGTGTGACCCGTGAATGTACGCGAGATTCTCTCCCGCTTGCAGCCGGGTCTCCTGGTAGAAGGTGAAGCTGCCCACCGGGCCGCCCCCCTGCACGAGGTTGGGAATGGCGATAAAGGGTTCCCGCCCGGCGCCCACGGGATCCAGATGGAACGTCCGCCGGGCAAACTGGAACACCGTATCCGACGTCATATTGTTGGAAATGGTGTGAATCAGGTTTCCCGCCAACGACTGGTCGCGGATGGGGTTGCTCCGGTAGGAACTCGGGAGGCCGATTCCCGGCGGCGCGCCCGGAGTTCCTGCGTTCCGTTCATCGGAAAACAAGTAACGAGCGCTCAGTGTCGTAGTTCCGAACTGGTGGTCAATCTTGCCGATCAACTTGTCGTAATCGTTGATGATCAGGACCGAATTGAGATCTTCGGCCGACAGCCCAAAGGATTGTTTCGTGTGGTTGATCCCGCCAATGGCATCGCGAATGAAGCTGGTGTAACGCGGGGATTGCGCCCGGCGTTGCCCTTCGTAGCCGGTAAAGAAGAAAGTCTTGTTCTTGGCGATGGGACCACCCAACGTCAGACCAAATTGGTTCAGCCGGAGCGCGTCAGATCCCCCGACTGAGAGCGGATTCTGCGCGTCCAGTTGATTGTTGCGGAAATATTCGTAAGCCCCGCCATGCAGAGTGTTGGATCCGGATTTGGTCACGGAGTTCACAATCCCGCCCAGCGTTCGGCCCACTTCGGACTCATAGGTGTTGCTCACCGCCCGAAACTCTTGCACCCAGTCCTGTGCAGGCGAACTGCGCTGCAACCCGGAGAGGCTGGTGGTGTAATCCACCCCATCGAGCGAGATGAACACGGAGTGGGTTTCGCGCACCCCGCCGAAGCTCAACTTTGGGGTTTGCTCCGTGAATGGAGCCTGGCTTCCTACCGAGGTGCTGTTCCCCAGTGTGACTTCCGGCGTCAGCATGACAAAATCAATGAAGTTCCGGCCCTTGATCGGCAGGTTCTCGATCTCGCGCTGGTCAATGACTTCGCTGACCTGGGCTTTGTAGGTGTCCACGCCTTCCACCCGGTCGGATACGGTGACTTCCGTCTTGGCTTCCACGGAAAGGGTGACGGTGGTAGATGCGCTCTGTCCTACGGTCAGCCGGAGGGCTTGGGTCACCGCGTTGAAGCCGGGAGATTCAACCGTTACCTTGTATTCCCCGGGAGGCACGTTCAAGATCTGGGCCAGCCCGTTTTCATTGGTCTCCGCCTTGCGCAGAAATCCCGTGCCGGTGCTGGTAAGCGATACTTTCGCTTGCCGGACGATGGCTCCTGTCTGGTCCTGCACCAGGACTGAAACACCCGCCAACGTCTGGGCTTGCGCCAGGCTTGCGGACATCCACAAGGCCGCGATAACAAGGGCGCAGTGAAAGCTTACCGAGGACCGTGATCTGATCATGTTTGTCTCCGCTCCACCAGTTTTGGAAGTCACCTCGCGGGAGAGTTGTTGGATCGCTTGGGCCTAGGGGCGCGCTAACGGTGTCCGGTTTCTTGTTGCAAGAGTCCCCTGCGTCCTGATCCTCCCCCCGCGCGGGATGAGAAGTCTTGTATCGGAGTTCTGAACGCACGGATATGAGCGGCGTCACTTCGCCGCGTGAGGTATGTCACAAAAAGGGCGCTTTTAGGTGGCTGTCATTGCTCGAGCCGCTGCTGGCGAAAAGAGTGGGAAACGATGCCAGACCCCAAACTTGGACCCTGTTTCCCGGGCGCCAAGCCTCAAGTGACACGAAACTCCGTTGCTTGGACGAAATTGCCTCGCCTCCAATGTTGACGCGGAATCGGCCTTTCGGGCCCCCAGGGAGTGCTTCGTCATCTTGCGCGACGGCGAGTTAAACTGGGGTCATGGACTCCATTCCTGGGATCAAGTCTGCCGTGCAATTCCTGTCAGCCGGCATTCGTTTTTGTGTGGTCGCTGCGGCGGTCGGGTTGTGCGCAGGGAGAGGGCTATCAGCAGCGCCGACGCCGGACAACCCGCCGTGCACTCCAGCGTTTCCCTTGAAGGCGCCGTGGTTAGGGGCCGATGCCGCCTATTCGATTCCGGTGCCGGATGGGCGTTCGGTGTGGATCTTCGGCGACACCCTTTACGGTGACCAAAGAGTGGTCAACGGCAAAGACCCGCGAATGGTGCGCAACAGCATTGGTGTTTCAAGCTGCGCCGGCGGAAAATGGGGCCTCGACTATGTGATTCGGCGTGATGGCCAGGGCACGATGCAGGATTTCTTCCAAGCACAACGCAAGAACACCTGGTACTGGGCGCTGGATGGGTTCGTCCACCAGGAAAGCCTCTGGGTCACGCTGCTGTGCATCCGAAAGGCGACGTCACCCAAGCCGGAGGCTCTCGATTTTGAAACCTGCGGCGCCGACCTGGCGAAAGTTTCTGGGTTGAAAAGCGATCCGCAGAAGTGGAAGGTCGAGTATTTTCCGCTGGTGAAGGATGGGGCAGCGGCCTACCCATCGGCCACCACTGTCGTGACCGGAGACTACGTGTATCTCTTTGCGTTGTACGAAAAGGGGAGCCGTCCCCTGTTGCTGACCCGGATTGCGCTGAGTGGGTTGGGCGATCCGGCAAAGAATCTGCAGTACTTCGCGAAGTCCGGCACCTGGAAACCGGGATTCGTACCCGCAGATGCGATGGTCGTGATGAAACGGGGAGCGACGGAAATGACGGTGCGGTATCACCCTGACTTGCAAAAATGGCTCGCGGTATTTAAGTCCCCCGATTTGTCCTCGGATCAGGTGCTGGCGGGCACGGCGCCGCATCTTACCGGTCCCTGGAGTCAAGCGAAAGTCATCTATCACATTCCGGAGATGAAGCGGGGATCGGCCGGATACAACAAGAGCACGTTCTGCTATGCGGGCAAGGAACACCCGGAATTCCGCGAACCAGGATCAATTCTCTTTACATACGTGTGCAACACAATGGACGTCGCGAGCATTGCCACGAATTCAGCAATCTATTTTCCGAAGGTCGTGCGGATGCCACTCTCACAGATCGCGAATCAGTGACATCTTGGGGAGCATTGATCTTGCGAATCATTAGATTCTGTGGACCAGACCTCCGGGCGACCGGAGGCCCTACTGCCATTCCCACCAGCGATTCGAGCGCGACCTGACCGGGTGAGGTATGGTGAGGCGCAGCGTAACTGTCTGATTTGGGCCAAGCAGGACCTTGAGGGGTAGAGCTTGCGGCGCAACCTCTTCGTCTTCCGACAGATTCGTCTGCTCGGCTTGAGCAATCTTCAGCGGCGTGCTGACATTGAGTTCGGCCGGCCTACCGGCCACTTCCTGCAGGCGCAGCATGTAGTGAGTGGGATCGCCGTCCGCCGATGGCCGGAATGCCTTCAGAACGACGTTGGCCGCATCCAGCATGAAGAATGAGTTGACCGGTTTGGCGGGGGCGACATGAGGAAGCAGGCGGGCGGCGATCATCGGTATGTTAAAGTCCGCACCGGCGCGGTAGGCCACAACGGGATCGGCGCCACCGCCCACTGAAGTGATCGCGAAGTCGAACCGCAAGGGTTCGTTTTCCATACCAAGCTCAAGGTTTTGGAAATTCACCATGCCGAGATCGCTGGTATCACCCTGGTCCTGCTTGCGCATCGCGAGAGCCTGCACTGAGTTCAGAAATTTCTCTTTGCCACCCGACAGGCCGGGCAGGTAATTGAAAAACGATTGCCGTTCCGAGAGCACGATACTGACCGGTTTGTTTTCCAGGCTTCCTTCCAGAATCAGAGAGGGTTGCGCAACAGCAGCGTCAGCACGCGCGCCGGGAAGCGAATCATCTGGAATGCGGTGAAAGCCGTCTCCATTGCCGACCCATACGGTAGCGGGCTTGTTGAAACCGAAGGCGAAGTTGAAGGTGTAGGATTCGCCGGGCTGAAGGCTGGCGACATAGGGCATGCGGCCGCGATCGAGCAGATTCTCGAACTCCACTACTTTGCGCTGGGTGGGGAGCGTGATGCGAGTTTCCGGCCAGAAGGTTCCGGGACGACGGATCACCAGGGTCTGAAACAATGGGCCGCCTTCGCGGCTGATCTGGACCTTGCCGATGGGGACGGTGAACGCGGCAAGCGCATTCCATCGTTGCAGCGCGTTGCACTTGCCGGGAGACTTCTGGTCAAGCAATTCCTGACCCAGTTGTTTGTCGAACAAGCTGATGACAGCGCCGTCTTCAGGCCGGAGTCGCACGCGATAGAACTGATTCTCCAATTGCAGGGAAGATGCAGCTGGGGCAGGAGAGATCGCGCGGGTGTGGCTGATCTCCAGAGCATAAGTCCGGTAGCCCGTACCCGGAACTTCTTTGGCGAGGAATGCTATCTGTGTCGTCGAGATCTTCTGCGTAGGTTGGGTGGCGTTGGTCTGCAAGTCACGCACCACAGCACTTTCGTCGGCGGGGATGTCAACGGTTACGATGCTATCCCGCTGCCAACTGAGAGGGTTAAACACGACGAGATTGTCACCGGTGGTCGCGTCTTCGCGCTGAGCGAATAGCGTCGTCATTCCGGTCGAGAGCAGTTGCTGAACGTCGGTGCGGGCGTCTTTCAGATACTGCACATACTCCTGATTCTGCTGATCCACTTCGGCGCGCGTCATCAGCTTAGGCCATCCCACCTGAGCTGAGCCGGAGTGCTCCTCGTACTTCAGGAGATTGAGACGTGCGGATTCAAAGTTGCCGGCGGGAAAACTCGTGCCCTCGCGGAACGTGAGCAAGCTCCAAAGCAGTTCCGCAACCGGAGTGTGGTCCTGGACCCAAAGCGCCGCGGCGCTGATGCGGGGAGAATTGCTTTTCACCTCAGACCACAGACCGCTCCAGTCCCCCTTATAGACCGGGAAATCCTTGCCGTAAGCGGATTCAATATGATGGAAGAATTCGGCGGGAGTAGCGACAACCAGTCGCGGCTCCCGGCCGGTGGCGTTCCACGCGCGAACCGCGGGCAGCAGTGAGTCTTTTTCCCACGCGGGCGGGATGAAGTCGTGGAGATAGAGAACCATGGCAGCGTCATATTTGTACCCGGCGTCCGCATACTTCTGAAGCAGGTGATCAACTCCACTCTGCATGATTTCAAGGGAGGAGCGACCGTCCCACTCCTTGGGATAGAAATGCTCTTTGGTGTAGGGTTCTCGCGCCTCGGGATCGAGGAAATACTCCGAGAGGGCTTCGGTGTACCCCCCGAACCGACCCTGCGTTTGCCACATCAGCACGCGGGAACCGTCTTGACCTTCCCAATAGAAGGGAACGTGGCTGGGAGTGAGGGAGGTTCCGCCACCGATGAAGAGGTTGGAGCCATTAACAAAGTAACGCACGCCACTACCGGCAAGGACTTGGGGAAGGCGCGTGGTGAAGCCGGGAACATCATCCATCATGGCGAAGTCGGTCTTGATGGCGAGTTGCCTGCTGATGGCATGCATGTCGTAGGTTAGGCGATTCAGCGGTTCTGAGCCCATGAACTCGGTGTGCATGCTGCCGAAGACGGCGGATACCTGAATCTGACCCTTGTTGACGAGGTCGACCAAGTCTTTGATCTGCTGCGGATCGCTGGTGCGCGCGAGCCACTCCCGCAGCTGCCACACGCTCTCGATCGTCCAGCGGAAATCGGGATCGGCCTTGCAGTCGGCGATCACCTGGTCGAGATGCGGTTTGAGGCGAGGCAAGACTTCTTCCGGCGGCGCGATGAAACCAAGGTCCCAGTGGCTGCTGGGAATGATGTAGATCGTCCGGATCGGCGTTACCGGCGCGGCGGACTTGGGAGCTACGGTTTGGGCAGGGAGTATGACTGCCATGAGCAGCAAAGTGGCGAGCAAAGGGAGAGAGCGAAGTGGGTCGCGCATGGGGAGCATCCACATTATCGAAGTCACTCTTTCAGAAAGCCAAAAAGCGGGACTTCCGGTTGGAAGCCCCGCCAACAGCAAGCATCCGCAATTCTCTAGAAGATGAACTTCACGGCCAACTGGGCTTGGCGTGAGGTTCCAGTGCCGACACGGGTACCGATGGTGCTGGTGCTCTTGCCGAAGTTCAAATCGTTCAGCAGGCCAGACGGGCTGCTGAAGTTCGGATGATTGGCGAGGTTGAAAAGCTCGCCGCGAAGCTGCACGGCGAAGCGCTCGGTAATCTGCGTGGTTTTGGCCACCGAAATGTCGATTTGGGTGAAGCCGGGGCCACGTCCGGCGTTACGCGGCAGATCGCCGTGGGTGTTGGGTGCCAGATTGGTATCGAAGGCGGGGCGGTTGAACTGGCTGTTGGGCACACTGTACTGCGTGGACTTGATTGGTTGGCCAGGCACAAAGTTGGGACGGAGCTGGTCAATTCCGAAGAACGGCGCCGCCAGGGCAATGTTGACCGGTAGGCCACCACGCGCCTGCAGCAGCGTGCTGATTTGCCAGCCTTTAGTAAAGCCAGAGTTCGTGTGCGGGACGTCCCAGACCGCGCCCAGGGTGAAGTTGTGGCGAACGTCAATCTCGCCGTTAGAAAAGTCACCTTTGGGGTTGTGCGAGTCCTGGAAGGCACCCGTCAAGATGTTGATGGCATCGTCCCGTTCATGGGCCCAAGTGTAGTTAGCGTCCACGTTCAGGCCCTTGGCCATACGGCGGCGCAAGCTGGTCTGCAGTGCGTGATAGTTCGAGTCGAGGAAGTCGCCCAAGCGACGAATCTGGCCAAAATTCGGGCTGAGCTGATTGGGTCCGGGGAAGGGAGACAGGTTCAGCTCTTGTCCGGCATAAGCCGCGCCCGCCGGGAGCTTCACGCCGCGGTTGCCGACGTAAGAGATTTCCATCACCGTGTTGCGAACGATCTCATGCTGTAGACCAAAGCTCCAGTGCATGGCGTAGCTGTCGCGAATATTCCGGTCAAGGGCGTTTACGTTCGCGGGAAGAGCGGGAGTACAAGTTGGGAGGGGATTTGGCACGGGGAACGCGAGGTTCAGCGGTGGCGTGCAGGTCCGGGTCCCGAACAGCAGCTCGAAAATGTTCACGCTAAACCCCTGCTGGTAGTTGCCAGCCAGCGACAAGGCAGCGCCGGTGAGTTGCGGATTGAAGAAGGCCCCGAAGCCGCCGCGAATGACCGTTTTTCCGTTACCCCAAGGGTCCCACGAAAAGCCGACACGAGGACCGAAGTTGTTGCGGTCCGGGTTGTAAAGGCCGGCGCCCTGGGGCAGTAGGGCTAAGGTCGCGACGTCGAAGTTGCCGATCTGATCTCCCTGGAGAACGGTGTTGTACTCGTACCGCACGCCAAAATTCACAGTAAGGCGCGGGGTCACCCGAAAATCGTCCTGAACAAAGAAGCCGTAATTCGTGTTCTGCAGGCCGACTTCAGTGTGCCCGAGGGTACTCAACGCGAAGCCCGCGTTGTTCAGAAGGTCGGAAGTTCCCGCGTAGCTCAGGAACGCCTGGGGATCGAGAGCATCGCGCGTGGCCGCGCGGCGGATGTCGAATCCGGTACGAATGGAATGACGCCCTTTGACCCAGCTCAAAGTCTCGAGAAACTGCAGCGAGTGCTGCGGCCGGCGGCTGGAGAACAATGCGGGTCCCGGAGCGGCTCCGAAGGTGTTGGTCGCATCGCAGAAAAAGCATTGGAAGATCGGGAAGTCGCCGCCACCACCGAGCGAGTCGGTCTGCGGGCGATTGAAGGCCACGCCGAATTCGTTCAGCAGGTTCGCGCTGAAGGTGTGGTTCCATGTGCCTTTTAGGAGATGGTTGCGGCTGGTGGATGGGGAGGTCTGGTCCAGTGCGATGCCATACTGCGTGCTGGTGAACGAGTCCGCGATGTTGTAGCGGAAAGAGAAGGTGTCATGCGAGGAGGCGTTGTAGTCGATCTTGACAGAACCAGTGTCCTCGCGCAGCGTGTTACGCAGTTTGCCTTCGAAGATGGCAAGGTCGTTACGGACAACATCGGCCCCGCCCGGGCCCGCGCCTTTGAAAATCACCGGCCCGGGCGCGGTGGGCGGCGGAAGAGCGTTCACGACTGGTTGCATCGAGGCAACGGCGGTGGCGCGCTTGGCCTCCGTCAGAACGGCAATTGGTCCAGTAGGATTGTTCACGATCTGGCGCACGCCTTCGTAGTTCACGAAGAAGAACAGCTTCTGCTTCACCAGCGGACCGCTTAGGTTTCCGCCGAACTGGTTGAGGTGCAGTGGGGTACGGGTCGTGCCGAAGTAGTTCTTCGCGTCCATGGCGTCATTGCGGAAGAATTCAAACAAGTTTCCGTGCAGGGTGTTGCCGCCGGATTTCGTGATCACGTTGACGATGTCGCCGTAGGAGCGGCCGTACTCGGCCGAGTAGGTACCGGACAGGACCTTGAATTCCTCGATGCTGTCCACGCTGGCGCGGCTGATGCGTGACTCCTGGCGTCCGAGTTGGGTGCTGACCGCTTGCGAGTCAATGCGGGTCGCGTCCGCGCCATCCAGCAGGATGTTGACGCCGGCAATGCTGGTCTCAAAGCCTCCCAGACTGTTTTGTCCGAAACCGCCGGTGGTCACGGAGCCGGGCACCAGCGCGATGAGCGCGGTAAAGTCGCGGCCGTTCAGTGGGAGGTTGGAGACCTTGTTCGAGTCAATCGAAGCACCGGTCTCACTGGTTTGCGTATTCACCGTGGTTGTGTCCGCGGTGACGGTCATTTGCTCGGAGGCGGAGCCAACGTCCAACGCAACGTCGGCGCTGCGACGGTCGGTGGCGTAGAGCACGATGCCCGACACGACGCCGGTCTTGAAGCCGGAATGAGTGGCCTCGACGCGGTAGGGGCCGGCGGGCAGGCCCGGCACTTCGTACTCGCCGACGCTTCCTGTCTTGACCGCAGAGACGCGGCCGGTCTTGGAGTTGGTGACTTTCACGTCGGCTCCGGTGACCACCGCGCCGCTCTTGTCGCGCACTACACCAACGATGCTGCCGGTATCCAGTTGGGCGACGGCTGTCGCAGCCAGGAGGACGAACAGGCAAATGAACATCGCGATTCGTTGAAGCTTCAGGCCGACCTGTGTCATATGGGGTTTCTCCTCTAGGGTCACTTCGTCAATTTCATTCGCCGGACTTTGCCGAGCTTACTTTTGGAATCAAATGCGACCAGCGATTTTCCAAGGTTGTCGCGGAACCGGTCCTGCTCGGCGAGGTCCTTACGGAGCAAGCTTTCTGCGTACTGGAGATCGGCGAGGACCGCCTTGCGCGCGCCCGCCGGGTCGCGGCGGGTGATGAGACGAAGAATGCGATCGTGCCGGCGAAAGTTGCTCTCAAAATCTTCGATTAAGGGCAGGGTGCGGCGGCGGCCCTCTGCCAGTGCGCCGTACATCATCCGCAACAGGGTTTGCACGGCGACGTTCTTGGAAGCTTGGGCCACAGCCTCATGAAATGCGATCTCGGCAGCCATGTATTGTGCAGGATGTTCGAAGTTGTTTTTCATCCCCCGGATGGCTGCTTCCATTTCTTCGATGTCTTCGCGGGTGGCGCGCTGGGCCGCGAGCGAGGCGACCGTCGGCTCAACAATCCGGCGGAGTTCAAAGAGCTCGAGGTACTTGATTTCGTGCAGCAACAGCATCCACTGGAAGTGGCGGCTTACCACACGCGCGAGCGACGAATGGATGTGGGTGCCGTATCCGGGGCGAGCTTTGATCAGGCCGAGGAACATCAGGCCCTTGAGCGCTTCACGCAACGAGCTGCGGCTGACGCCGAGCATGGCCGCGAGCTTGGGTTCTGGAGGTAAACGGCTGCCGGTACGGAGTTCGCCGCTGCGGATCAGTCCTTCGATGCGGCGAGCCACGGTCTCCATCACCGTTTCGCGGCGTGCGGGTTCGACGGTGACCTGTCTGGCTGCTGCCACCTTGGGAGCTCCGTTGCAAAACCAAGTTTGTCCGACAAACTTTACGCTTGTCAAGTAAAAATTAAGGGCGAGCTGGTGCGGCAGGCTCGGATCAGCTCTTCCCCGCATCCCGTACCGGGTTACGCAGTGTGCCCAGCCCCTGAATTTCCACTTCGACAATGTCCCCGTCCTTGAGAACAATGGGCGGATTGCGGAACACGCCCACCCCGGCGGGCGTTCCGGTAGCGATGACGTCGCCTGGTTCAAGCGTGATGCTGGCAGAAATATAGGCGATCAGTTGGGGAATCCCGAAGATGAGCTGGTTGGTGTTGGAGTCTTGCAGCGTGACGCCGTTGACGCGGGCCGCGATCGTGAGCTGGTGAGGGTCGGGGACATCGTCGCGGGTGGTGAGCCAAGGCCCCATCGGGCAAAAGGTGTCGCACGACTTGCCGCGGACCCATTGCTTGTCGGCGAACTGCCACTTGCGGGCGGAGACATCGTTGAGCACGGTGTAGCCCCCGACGTATTCCATGGCGTCAGCCTCGGACACGGCCTTGCCACGGCGACCAATGATTACGGCCAATTCTGCTTCATAGTCCACCTGAGGGTCTCCGGTGGGAAGCACGATGGCATCGTACGGACCGGTCACACTTGTAGGAAATTTTGCGAAGAATAGCGGAGCGGGAGGAGGCTGCACGCCCTGCTCGAGCGCGTGGTCGCGGTAATTCAATCCGATAGCGATGATTTTGCCGGGCCGCGGGATAGGTGCGCACAGCCGAACCGCTTCACGCGCATAAGCGCCGGAGCCCGAGGCCGCACTGAGCAGGCCTTGCGCGCTCGAGTGAGCTTCCGTGCCGGCCTCCAGGAACTGTGTGGTGGAAGCGAAATAGGCTGCGGTCGCGCCGGATTGAGCTGCCGCAGCCGCCAGGTCAACGACATCGTGGGTACGCAAGACTCCCAGCCGCGAGGCGTGACCCCGGGGCTCGAACATGACCAGACGCATACCGTCCTCTTGATCCGGGAAGACCAGCGCTGCTGCACGGTTTTCCAATTGACACTGATCTGGGCCCCGAGTATATACGTTACTTTGTCGGACAAACAAATGCGGCCGGCCATCCCACTCCACCGCTTCCGAGCTTACGCGCAGGGTCTCGACCACCCCGAAGGCCTCGCCTTCGACCGGGATGGGACTCTTTGGGCTGGCGGTGAACTGGGCCAGATTTACCGCATGGACCGTCGTGGGCGCCTGCAGGAAGTGACCCGGATCGGCGGTTTCAACCTTGGCCTTACCTTCTCCAAAGCGCAAGAGTTGTATGTCTGCAATTTCAAGTTGCCGGCGTTGGTCCGGATGAACCGTAAGGGTCGGATCCTCGACAGCTGGCAACGAGTGGGCCCGCGCAAGTTGATCAACCCAAACTTCTCCGTGTTCGATTCTGAAGGCAACCTCTATTTCTCCGATTCCGGAGACTTCGAACGTGAAAACGCGTGGGTGTATCGGCTGCGAGCCAGCGGACACGCGGAAATATTTGCCGGACCCTTTGCTTTTGCCAATGGCTTGGCCCTGAGCGCGGATGAAGGCTTTCTGTATGTGGTCCAGAGCACCAAGGACAATGTGCTGAAAATCGAGATCCGCAGCGACGGAACCGCGGGTAAACCGAAGGTGTACGCGTCTGGTCTGCACCGGGTCCCGGACGGCATGGCTCTTGATGCGCAGGGTAATTTGCTGGTGACCTGCTACGCTTCTGACAACGTTTACAAGGTGACGCCGCGCGGTAAGGTCTCGCTGCTGGCTTGGGACCCCCAGGGTGTCATCATTGCGCGTCCGACGAATGTTGCGTTTGGCGGTCCGAACTTTGATCAGATTTATCTGGCCAACCTTGGGCGTTGGCACATTTCGACCGCGCCGGCTGGTGTACGCGGTCAGTTGCTCGCGAACCAGCGCTGAACAACTACTGAAAGGGTCGCGATGAAGATCACTGATGTGCGTTGGACCCCGGCCTTTATTCCCATTGAAGCACCGTTGCGTTACGCCTTTGGATCGCACCCCGGCTTTTCCCGCATCATCGTTGAGGTGGAGACCGATGAGGGGTTGGTGGGGTTGGGTGAGTGTTACGGGGGGGCCAGCCGCGAGGGGCAGTTGGCGGAAATGCGTCCCTTGCTGATCGGAGAGGATCCGTTCCAGTTGGAGCGCATTCGCTGGAAGCTGGCAGCGCCGTCGTCTCTGAAGTTGTTTGGCTACGTGCTGGGATTTGCGGCCCTGGAGTTCGCCTGCCTGGACTTGCAGGGAAAGGCTCTGGGCAAGCCGGTGTGCGAGATTATCGGCGGGAAGATGCGGGATGAGGTGCCGTTTTCGGCCTACCTCTTCTATCGCTATGCGAACGATGCGGGCGAAGGTGAGATCTCAAGTGCCGAGCACATGGTGGCCTTCGCGAAATCCCTGGTCAAGAAGTATGGCTTCGAAACGCTGAAGTACAAGAACGGGGTGTTGCCGCCGGATGAAGAGATTGACACATTCATTGCCCTGCGCCAGGCTTTTCCCAAATTGAAGGTGCGGCTCGACCCGAATGCGGCCTGGTCGGTAACTACGTCAGTGCGGGTCGCGCGCCAGCTGCACGAATACGACGTGGAGTACCTGGAGGATCCGGTCTGGGGCATGCGGGCCATGGCGCGAGTGAATGCAAAATCGCCATGGGTGACGCTGGCTTCAAACATGTCGGTGTTTGCATTTGAAGACCTGGTACCCAACGTCGCCATGGATGTGCTCGACGTGGTCCTGCTCGATCCCCACTGGTATGGCGGAATCAGCCGGGCCCGGCTCGCGGGGCAGATCTGCGAAGCCATGGGCGTGGATGTCGGCATGCACAGCGGGGCAGAATTTGGTATTTCGCAGGCGGCAATGCTGCACTTGGCCGCCGCACTGCCCAACCTGACAGTGGCGCCGGACTCGCACTATCACCATCTGACCGACGACATCATTGAAGGTGGCAAGCTGCCTTATCTCGGTGGGAAGATGGTGGTCCCCAAGGGGCCAGGGCTTGGAGTGAAGTTGGACAGAGATAAGCTTGCGAAGTACCACGAATTCTCCAAGAAGAAGCAGATGGGGTCGTGGATCGAGGATCCGCGACGCCCCGGAGCCGTTACCTGCCAGCCAAAATGGTGATGATGTGATTGGTTCCCGAATGCCGTCGTGGACACTGCTGTTTCTTCTTGCTGTGGCCCACCCTGCCCGTTCGGCGGAGCAGCAAGTCTGGCAGATTGGCTTATTCGACCACTCCTCGAATGAGTTTCGCAGTCAGGGAATCAACTACTCCGACCCGAAGCAGGATTCGGTATACCGCGTTGGACACAGCAAAGCTTCCGAAGATTGGCAACGCTTCCAGCCGGGACCTGCGAACGGAATGGCAGGCGGGCGCGAGCATCCCTTCGCCGTGATCTTCGACTTGAAGGATGCGCCGCGCGGAGTTTACCGGTTGAAAATCTCCATGCTCTACGAGACGCCGAGACTGTCATTCCTGCAGGTGGAACTCAACGGGCAGCGTGGGCTGTTCTATTTCCACCCGAAGCTTGATTACGGCGCCGGCGATTGGGAAGGAACGTTTGTTCCGCAGACCTCGGTGGACGAGAAAACGATTGCCATGCCGGCAGCCTGGTTCAGACAGGGTGAGAACCGGCTAGTACTGACTGCGCTCGACGATCCTGCAACCGTGGAGACATCTCTGGGGTCGATTGCAACCGGGCATACCGGGCTGGTGTATGACGCGCTCCAGTTGACGCAGGACGCTCCGGCGAAATATGAGTCAGGTCTAGTTCGCGCGAACGTGGTTCCGTCGGTTTTTTACCGAAACAATTCGGACCGTTTGACCGAGGTGGTAGAGGTGTTCGCCCAATTCGCCGTGATGCCGCAGCAAGGCGAGGTGGAACTGGCCATGGGCGCAACGACGCTGCGGCAGAGTTTCCACTCGCGTCAGTCATTTGGCGAGCAGCGGCTGGAATTTGAAGTTCCGGAATGGAACGGCACGAGGCATGCCGAGTTGAAGATGGAATACGCGGGTAAGCGCAAGTCATTTCCGCTCGAACTCAACGCGGCGAAGAAGTGGACGTTGTTTGTTGTGCCGCATGAGCATCTGGACATCGGATTTACCGACTATCCGGAGAAAGTGGCGGAACTGCATTCGGAGTCGGTTGACGGTGTGCTGGAAGTCTTGAAAACGACACCAGCCTTTCGCTGGACCCTGGACGGATATTGGGCTGCCGAAAAATATCTGGGGGCGCGCTCCTCCAAGAAGCAACGTGACTTCCTACAGGCCATGGCGGACGGAAAAATTGTCCTGCCACCGCAGTACGCGAACCAGCATACGGGCACGGCCTCGCTCGAAGGATTGTTCCGGTCGTTGTACGGCAGCCACACCTTCGCCAAGGAACACCGCCTGACAGTCGGAGCCGCCCACATCACCGATGTGCCTTCGTACAGTTGGTCCTACGCTTCCGTGCTGGCCGACTCGGACGTCAAGTATTTTGTGGCGGCAAGTAACAATTGGAGAGCGCCGATACTTCTGCACGGGCGCTGGAACGAGAAATCTCCGTTCTACTGGGAAGGCCCCGACGGCGGACGCGTGCTCATGTGGTACTCGCGCGCGTATCTGCAGCTGGCGACTCTGTTTGCCACACCTCCGCGGACGGCAGCCATCCGGGATTCGCTGCCGGTGTTTCTGCAAGCCTATTCGCGCCCAGAATATAAGGCTTCCGCTGTCATCATCTTCGGAACTCAGTTGGAGAACACTGCGCTCAGCAAGGAGCAAGCGACAATCGCAGACGAATGGAACCGGCAATATGCGTGGCCGCACCTGTCCTATTCGACCTTCCAGGATGCGATGGCTACGATCGAAAAGCAGTTCGCTGGACAAATCCGTGTGTATCGAGGGGACTTTGGGCCCTATTGGGAGGATGGATTCGGGTCTGACAGCTTCTACACCGCCGTGCATCGGCAAAACCAGCAGCGTATTCTGAGTGCCGAAAAGCTGAGCACTCTGCCCGCGGTTCTGAACCCTGACCTGCGGCCCGAACGCGACTTGCTGCGGCGCGCGTGGGAGAACACTCTGCTCTTTGACGAACACACGTGGACCTACGTGGGCGCGACCACCCAGCCCGACCATGAGCAGACGCGAAGACAGCTGCAACTGAAGGAGTCGAGGGCAGGTGCAGCGAAGAACGAAATCGACGAGTCGATCCACCGCAGCTGGACACAGCTGGAGTCGTTTCTGGGGCCGAAGGACGCTTCCATCATCGTCTTCAATTCAATGAACTGGGTGCGCAGCGGCGCCGTGAGTTTCGATCTGCAAGATGGAACCGAACTGTTCGATAGCTCCAGCGGGGTTCGAGTTCCCGTGCAGACGCTGGCAGTAGGCAGGAGCAAGCCTCTGCCTGGGTTTGGCGGTGGCTACCGCCGTGTTCGTTTTCTCGCGAAGGACGTGCCCGCGCTGGGATACAAGTTGTACGGCTTGCGGCTGGCGAAACAAACGGAAGAAACCGCACCCCAACTGACCGGTTCCACCTTTGAGAATCGGTACTACCGGCTCACGGTGGATCCGGAGTCAGGCGCGCTCCGCAGCTTGTGGGACAAGGAACTCAACCGCGAACTGGTGGACTCGGCCAGTCCTTTTCGGTTCGGCGCATACGTCTACGTCAGCGGTGGAGACGACATCCCGAACAACAGCTTGTACCGGTTCGGCTCGTCGCTCAAGCCTCCGTTGCTAACGCCCACCGCAGCGGCACATGGTCAGCTGGTGAAAGCTGAGGAAACACCGCTTGGCATCAAGATCGTGTTGGAGTCGTCGGCACTGCATACCACGACAATCCGGACTGAAATTCTCCTGGCGTCCTCGGAGAAGCGGATAGACTTCACTTACGAGCTTCACAAAGATTACGTGCTGAATAAGGAGGCGGTCTACATCGCCTTTCCCTTCGCCGCAGAGAAGGCCGGGTTTGCTTACGAGACGCAGAACGGTTGGGTCGATCCCGCGCGCGATGAACTGCTGGGCGGAAGCCGCGAGTGGTACGCGGTGCAGCACTGGGCAGCCGTGAGAGGCGGGGAGTGGAGCGCTGCGATTGTCCCGTACGACGCTCCGCTGGTGAATTTTGGCGACCTTGTGCGTGGAAACTGGCCCCTGGAGTTCCAACCGCGCTCGTCAACCATCTTCTCCTGGCTCATGAACAATTACTGGGGAACAAACTTCGCGCCCGGACAGGGCGGAGATTTCGTCTTCCGCTACACGCTGGTGAGCGGTCCCGGATTTGATCCGGCACAGCTGACGCGCCAGGGTTGGCAGGCAATGACACCTCTGGAGGCGGACCAATTGGGCGCGACCGGCGCTTCCGGTGCATTACCAGGCGATCAAGCGAGTTTGCTGGAGGTCGAGAATCCGAACGTCGTTCTGGTCACGTGGAAAATGGCGGAAGACGGCGAGGGCACGATCCTGCGCCTTGAAGAAATCGCGGGAAAACCGGCAACTGCGCATGTCAGCAGCAAGTTCTTCAGAATCGCACGAGCGTGGCGGTGTTCCGGACTGGAGGACAATCAGTCGGAAATGACCACGAAGGGTGGGGGAGTGGAGGTGCTGTTGCGCCCGTTTGAGATCGCAACGGTTCGCATCGCGACACAGCCGGGAATCGCTGGGGCGGGTGCCTCGGGTGAGCATTCCGCTCAAGGGGATGGACGATGAGTATCACTTTCAGAAACAAGGTTGCCGTCGTTTCCGGGGGCGCAATGGGCATTGGTGAGGCGACTGCTCGCCGCCTGGCTGAGTTAGGGGCTGCGGTAGCAATTGTCGATCGGGATCGAGTGGCCGGTGACAAGACGGCGAACGCGATCCGAGAGTGCGGGCAGCGCGCCGAGTTCTTCGCATGCGACGTAGCTGTCGCGGCGGACGTGGAAAAGATCGCTTCTGCGATCAGCAGCAGTATGGGCGGCATTGATGTCCTGGTCAGCAACGCGGGCATCCAGCGTTATGGAGACGTGGTTACGACCTCGGAAGAGCTCTGGGACGAAGTGATGGCGGTCAATTTGAAGGGCTGTTTTCATCTGGCGAAGCACGCCGTTCCGCTCATGGCAAAGCGCGGTGGCGGAGCGATCGTCGTCGTGGGTTCGGTGCAGTGTTTTACCGCGGTCGGAAATTCGGCGGCATACGTCACGGCTAAGCATGCATTGCTCGGACTCGTACGTGCAATGTCTCTCGATCACGCGCGGCAGAACATCCGTGTGAATTGCGTGTGCCCGGGAGCAATCGATACCCCCATGCTGAGGTGGGCCGCCAGTTTGGACCCCAATCCGGAGAAGGTGATCGCCACCTGCGACCGCATGCATGCTTTGGGACGCATTGGGAAATCGGAAGAGGTCGCAAACGCAATCGCGTTTCTGGCAAGCGACTGGGCGTCGTTTATCACCGGAGCCGCATTGGTGGTGGATGGCGGGATGCTCGTCCCCACCGGGGGAATGGGCTTCCAGGAGAGTGGCACAGGGGCGGCTACGAAGAAATGACGAAGAGATTGCCAGGGAAAGTCGCGATCGTCACCGGCGCGGCAGCGGGCATCGGGCGCGCCAGCGCTCTGCTTTTTGCGCAGGAAGGCGCGAGTATTGCGGCAGTGGACCTCGATCGTGTGGGATGCGCTGCGCTCGTGTCGGAGATCGTGAAGGCAGGAGGTAGGGCAGCAGCCATCGTAGGTGATGTGTCCCGCGCGGCAGATGCGCAGCGCATCGTCAAGGAAGCCCGCCAACATTTTGGGCAGCTGGACATTCTCTTCAACAACGCAGGCGTTGTGCCGCACGGCAAGGTTCACGAGACGACGGAGGGAGAGTGGGATCGTGCCATGGCGATCAACGTCAAGAGCATGTACCTGCTCTGCCACGAAGTGGTGCCGCTTTTCCTGGAGCAAGGGCGTGGCGTGATCCTGAACACGTCCTCCGCGACCGCGTTGCGCAGCGTGCCGGATCGCGCGACGTACAGTGCGTCGAAGGGAGCAGTGCTGGCGCTGACTCGCAGCATGGCACTCGATTATGTGAAAAACAACATTCGCGTGAATTGCCTGTGTCCGGGAACAATCGATACTCCGTCGCTGGGACAGCGATTGGCGGCCTTCGCCGATCCCGCGGGTGCAAGAAGGCAATTCATCGCACGGCAACCGATGGGGCGCTTGGGAACGGCGGAAGAAGTGGCGCAAGCGGCGCTGTACCTCGTATCGGATGACGCGGGGTTCGTAACCGGGGCAGCGTTTTCAATTGACGGGGGATTCGCGATCTAGCCATGGGAACTACTTCCATCAAGTGCCGCAGAACCCAATGGAAGGGACGTCCCGGGTATTGCCTGACCAACGACAAGGTGCAGGTCACCGTGCTGACCGGTGGCGGAGCCATGGCGGATTTACGTTGCCGCTCAGGGGCCGAGGAGTGGAGTCCAAACCTGTTGTGGGAGGCGCCCTGGCCCACGATGGATCCAGACAAGTTTCAGCCGCGGCACTCGCGCCAGTATGGAACGCCGTTTGTCGGCAAGTTCCTGGCCGGATTTACCGGGAGCACCCTGTGTCTGGATTATTTCGGCGCGCCTTCAGAAGACGAGATTCGGCAGGGGTTGTGCCTGCACGGCGAGGCTTCCGTGACGCGATGGAAAGCGACAAGCGCCCGGGGTGGCGTCACGATGGAAGCGTGGCTGCCGGTCTCTGGGCTCCGCTTCCGGCGCCAGATGAGCGTGCTGGATGGAGAATCGGTCATCTACGTGAGAGAAACGGTGCGCAACCCAAGAGCGGCAGACCATTTCCTGCACTGGGTGCAGCACGCCACCTTTGGCCCTCCGTTGTTGCAGAACGGGGAAAGCGTGGTCGCCATGCCCGCCGGGCGCGGGAAAACCTGGCCGCATGGTTACGAAGGAAAAAGTCTGCTGGCGAATGATCGTGACTTCGAGTGGCCAGTTGCCCCGGCCGAGAGTGGTGGGCGCGTGGATCTGTCGCAACCGTTCATTCGATCTGGAACTGGGTTGGTGGCAGCTGTTCTCTTCGATGCCAATCGAATTTGGGCCTATGTTACGGTGCTCAACTTTCGTTTGGGCCTGCTGGCTGGGTTTTGCTTTCCGCGAAGTCTGTATCCGTGGGCCGCGGTGTGGGAGGAAAATTGCGCCCGGCAGGAAACGCCATGGAAAGGGCAGACCCAAGCCCGAGGGATTGAATTCGGCACCACTCCCATGCCCATCGGTCGTGAGCAAGCGTTTGCCATGGGCAATCTGTTCGGAGTCCCGACTTTTGCTAGGGTACCGGCCAGCGGCGAGTTGCAAGCGAACTATGCCATCTTCATGTCGCCGGTGAGCACTGATTGGCGAGGCATTCGTGACGTCCGGCCAGAAAATGGCGAAATCGTAATCGTCGCCACCAACGGCGGCCAGTTGCGCCTGCCCGCGCGCGGGCTCGACAAGATCGACAGAGTCGAAACTAGAGATGCGAGGAGGCGGAAACCAGCATGAGTGATACGACAGTAGGACTAGCGTTGCTACTGGTGGCGGGAATCACGAACGCCAGCTTCACGCTTCCCATGAAGTACACGCGCCGCTGGGCTTGGGAGAATACGTGGTTAGTGTGGACAATTTTTGCCCTTGTAATCCTGCCGCCCGTGGTGGCATTCCTGACCGTGCCTCATCTGCAGCAGGTGTACGCAGAAATCGGCCCGGCGCTGGTCCTCACGGTGGCCGCCTTTGGGGCTGGCTGGGGCGTTGCCCAGGTATTGTTTGGGCTGGCCGTCGAGGCCATCGGTATCGCGCTGACTTTTTCAATCGTTTTGGGGATGTCGGCTGCGATCGGTAGCATCATCCCTTTGATTCGCCTCCATCCAGAAAAGATGTTTAGCAACGGCGGGCTTGGAGTGATGGTGGGTGTGGCGCTGGTATTGGTCGGAGTGGTGATTTGCGCAATTGCCGGCAGACGCAGAGAAGCGGCCATGGGGGTGGCTGGCTCTGAACCTGCCGGTGCTTCTCAAACCCGCGGGCTGATGTTTGCCATCGGCAGCGGTTTGGGTGCCGCCATGGTGAACCTGGGGCTGACGTTTGGTGCCCCACTTTTGGCCAGCGCAGAGCGAATGGGAGCCGATCCGGTGTGGGCTCCGAACGCGGCTTGGCTGCCGGTGATGCTTGCCGGAGCAGTTCCCAACTTAGCTTATTGCGTTTTCCTGCTGCAGAAAAACAAGACCGCATCTCGCTATTCTGAGCCGGCAACTGGATCTTACTGGCTGCTGGCGTTCATCATGGCCGCCTTCTGGTTTGGGAGCACTTCCCTGTACGGTATCGCGAGCGGAAAGTTGGGGAGCTGGGGCCCGATTCTGGGCTGGCCACTTTTCATGTCTTTGATCGTGATCACCGCCAGCGTGCTGGGCATCATGACCGGTGAGTGGAAGAACGCTGGGAAGAGGCCGCTGCAAGTCCAGTTGGGTGGTGTCGCGGTGCTGGTCCTGGCGGTGTTCGTGCTGTCGGCTGCGAGCCGCTGGGTTTAAAGGGATTTTGGAGGAATCATGAAAGCACTGGCGATCGACCTGGGAGGAAGTCACGCGACTTGTGCCGTCGTGGAAGACCGATCCATCCTGGCATCGCAGGTAGTGACTACAGACGGCACAACGGGATTGAAGTCTTCCCTCCCGGAGCTGGCCGAAACCCTGATCACCTTGCTGAAGCAGAGCGGCGTCAGCGCGGCAGACTGCTCTGGTCTGGCATTCAGTTTCTGCGCGATGGTGGATTCCCGCACCACAAAGATTCTCTCCACGAATCAAAAGTACGACGACGCCCGCGATTTGGACTTGGTCGGATGGGCAAAGCGTGAACTCGGGTTGCCCTTGCGGTTGGAGAACGACGCTCGGATGGCTTTATTGGGCGAGTACTACGCCGGCGCCGCGCGGGGGTACGAAGATGTAGTCATGATCACGTTGGGCACCGGAATCGGAGGTGCCGCGATGATCGGGGGACGCCTGCTGCGAGGCAAGCATGCGCAAGCGGGGTGCTTGGGTGGGCATATTCCGGCCGACTTCGAAGGACATGCGTGCACCTGCGGAGCAATCGGCTGTACTGAAGCGGAGGCCTCAGGATGGGCCATTCCCTTGATTGCGCAGGAGTGGCCTGGTTTCGCGCAGAGCGCCCTGGCAAAAGAACCCAAGATTAGTTTCGAAGCCATTTTTCGTTTGGCAGAACAGAAAGACGAGGTTGCTCTCGCACTCCGGAATCGATGCTTGAAGGTCTGGGCCGTTGGGGCTGTCGGTCTGATCCATTCCTTCGATCCGGAGATCGTGGTGTTTGGTGGGGGCGTTATGAAGAGCGCTCACATCATCCAGCCCTTTGTTCAGTCCTATGTCGAGAAGCATGCTTGGACGCCCTGGGGCAAAGTGAAGGTGCGCGCCGCGGAGTTGGGGAACAACGCCGGCCTTCTTGGATCCATTCCTCTCCTCGCCGAACCGCTCTGATGCTGCGAAGATCCAATTACGACAAATCCCCCGCTGTGATGATTCGGGCGACGGCTGCGGATTGCCAGGTTGGTTGGCCTCGCGTTCTGGAGAGACTGAAAGAGGCGATCGGGAGCAAGCGTAGCGTGCTCTGCGTCGAATGTTACCCCGGCGTGCAGGAGCAAGAAGTGGAACACGCCTTGGCCCGAGGGCTGAATTGCACCAGCATCATTTCCACTCGCAGCCTCTTCAAGAGTGCCCTTGAGGTTGATGCCATGCTGGCTCCCTATCTAGGCGACGATCCCGTGTTTGGCCGGATGAACGGCATCACGCTGGAAGACTTCTTCGATCCCCGCAAGCTGGCCGCTGCGTGCGAAACCGTCCACCGAAACGGAAGCAATCGAATGCTGATCGTGGGAGTCGGAGCTGCGTTGGTTGCTCCCCAGCCTGACCTCTTGGTCTACGCCGATCTGGCGCGCTGGGAAATCCAGGGACGACAGCGGCGGGGTGAAATCGGCAACCTGGGAGCGGAGAATCTGGGCGAGACTCCATCGCTGAAGTACAAGCGCGCATTCTTTGTTGATTGGCGGGCGGCAGACCGGTTGAAGAAAACGCTATTACCGCGAATCGATTTCCTGCTCGATACCAAGGATGCGCGAACGCCGAAAATGATTGGTGGCGATCTTTTCCGCGAAGGGTTAAGAACTGCGGCGCATCGCCCTTTTCGCGTTGTTCCCTACTTTGATCCGGGACCGTGGGGCGGACACTGGATGGAGGAGGTCTGCGATCTGCCGAAAGACAAACCCAATCACGCCTGGTGCTTCGACTGCGTTCCGGAAGAGAACAGTCTGCTGCTTGGGTTCGGCGATGTGCGGGTGGAAGTACCCGCCTTGAACGTGGTGTTTGCGCATCCTCGCGAACTGTTGGGAGATGCCGTACACGGACGATTCGGAACCGAATTCCCCATCCGATTCGATTTTCTGGACACCATGGGCGGCGGGAATCTCTCGCTGCAAGTGCATCCCTTGACCGAATACATCCAGGACAAGTTTGGGATGAACTACACGCAAGATGAAAGCTATTACCTGCTCGACGCCGGTTCTGATGGGTGCGTCTACCTTGGCTTGCGCGAAGGCATTGATCGTCAATCGATGCTGAAAGACCTGCGCCTGGCGCAAGATGGCGGGCCGCCATTTCCCGCCGAGAAATATGTGAGCGTGTTTCCCGCCAAGAAGCACGACCATTTCCTGATCCCGGCGGGCACCGTGCATTGTTCGGGCAAGAACAGCATGGTGCTTGAAATCAGCGCAACACCGTACATCTTCACCTTCAAGCTGTGGGACTGGGGAAGGTTGGGCCTGAACGGGTTACCGCGCCCGATTCATCTCGATCACGGGGCCGCGAACATCCAGTGGGACCGGACTACGCAATGGGTGCGGCGCAGCCTCATCAATCAGGTCAAACCCGTCGCCGACGGATCGGGCTGGCGTGAGGAGCGTACTGGGCTGCACCAGCGTGAGTTCATCGAGACGCGGCGTCATTGGTTTACTACTGCCGTCCCGCACCATACCAACGGTGGCGTGAATGTGCTGAACCTGGTTCAGGGCTGGGAAGCAATCGTGGAGAGTCCAACGTCTGCCTTTGAGCCCTTTGCGGTTCACTACGCTGAAACGTTCATCGTCCCGGCAGCCGTGGGCGCCTATACTATCCGGCCGTCCAAAGAATCCGAAGGATGTGAGTGTGCCACGATCAAAGCTTTCATAAAGAGCGCCGCATGAAAATCGCTGGCATCGGAATTACGATTTGCGTGCTTGCACTGTGTGCGGCGCCGCTCGTCTCGGCTCAGACAACACCGAAGGTGCCTGCACCCGCAGCACCCCACGCCCTCAGCGCATGCCCGCTGGTGCGTGATGGCAGCTTCAACAGTGTCGCGCTCAAGCGAGAAGCAAAATACCGCACTTACGTGCCGCGTGCCTACTCGACATCAACGAAGCGTTACCCGGTTCTTTACCTGCTGCACGGGCTCTATGGCGACTACCGCAATTGGGACACGATGACACAGTTGGCCAGGCACATGACGGGACGAGAGTGGATCGTGGTCATGCCCGACGCTGGGAACTCCTGGTATGCGAATTCGGTGAGCCAAGCCGATAACCGTTTCGAGGATTACATCGCGAAAGACCTGGTCCGTGAAATTGATCACCGCTACCGTACGATCCAGCAGCGCCACGGGCGCGCGATCGTGGGACTGTCGATGGGCGGGTATGGAGCGCTGAAACTCGCGCTCAAGTATCCCGAGGAATACGGCTTTGCCGGCAGCTTGAGCGGCGCTTTGGATGCGGCGCGCGACTTGGCCGACCAGGTTGCGGAATATCACGACCAGCTCATCAGGGTTCTCGGAGCCAATGGCAACCCAGCCCGTAGAGAGAACGACCCCTTTGTTCTTCTCAGCCAGCCCGGTCGGAAAACGGTGCCATACCTCTACCTGGCCTGCGGCAGTGCGGATCGATTTTTGGGAGTCAACCGTGAGTTCGTGAAGGAACTCTCGGCCCGCAACATCGCGTATGAGTACCACGAAACTTCCGGCGGTCATGATTGGCAGTATTGGGACAGAGCAGTGCAGCCCATGCTGGACACGTTGCAGCTTCGCCTCAACGCCCAGCCGTAAGACGAGGAGAATGCGGCAGATCCCTGACCTCCGCTGCGTCTACTTCATCGGCCCTAGTTTGTATTTCGCGAGGAATTGCCAGACGGTGTCGTAGGCCTTACGGTTGTCTTCATCGCTGAATTGCCCGTGCCCCACCCCCTTCAATGTGAAGAGTTCATTGGGAACGCCGGCCTTATCGAGCGCCTGGTGCAGGCGCACCGCGTGGCTGTAGGGCACAACCTCATCGGCATCGCCGTGAATCGTGAGAATCGGCGGATTGTTCTTGCTGACGTAGGCGAGCGGTGAAACGCGGTGGGCTACTTCTTCTTTGTTCGGTAGGCTGCCGAGCCATGCCACCGCATAGTTCTTGCGATTCCCGCCCGCGATCAGGTCGGCGACATCGGTGACGCCGTACCAATTGACAATGGCGGCGACGCGAGGTTGCGCCTCTCCGCTGTTTCCGGGGCAGTTGTTGTCCAAGCCGTCAGCCTCGGTCAGCATTCCCGTCGTCAGCGAGAGATGGCCTCCCGCCGAGTGTCCGGTTACCACCAACCGGCTGGGATCAATGTGATAGTCCTTGGCGTTGCGAACCACCCAACGCAAAGCGCACCGGCAATCTTCGACGGCCGCAGGTGCCTTGGCAGCGCTGGCCATGCGATATTCCACATTCACAGCCACCCATCCCCGCTGGAGGTAGGGCAGCACTTCCAGGACCGCTCCCGCCTTGTCGCCGAAAATCCAACCACCACCATGAATATAGATCACCGCCGGCACGGCGGCGGTTGCTTTGTAGGGATAGATGACGTCGAGCTTGTTCTCATGACCACTTTCCACGCTATAAACAACATCGGGCCTGATCCAATACCGGTTTCCGGCATCTTCCGCGAAACGGCTTGGCTGTTGAGCTGGGGCCGCAGGCGCGATCAAGGCCAGGACTAAGAAGAATAAGAAGAGATTCGATTTCATTCCCCGACCTCCGAATCACTGAATGCCAAGCACGGGATTATACAGACCTCGCGGTGCAGCGTTCGTGGGGGCGCGAACCCAGGTTGTCACGACATCCCAAATCCGTGAATTTTGAACCTAGCGTGCGACAGTTCTCGGTCACCGTGCGAACTACCTTCTCGCGGGCTCCGTCGCGGATGTCCGCCGAGATCTCGGGTCACGCTCCCATCGGCACCAACGAGCGCTGCCAGGTGTGCGATGACTTCATCTGCAATTCTCCCCGCATCGCGGCCTACCCGGCTGGACGAGGTTCCTGTCGAAAAGGCGGAAACAAGTCCGCACCAATCCGCAGCACCCGCGCACCAACGCGAAATGGAGATCCCGCCAGATCTGCTGCAAGTTGTTGAAGGACCTGGTGGCGGCGGTAGGACTCGAACCTACGACCTACGGATTATGAGACCGTCGCTCTAACCACCTGAGCTACACCGCCACGGTTGAGGGAGGGCGAACAAAAGTATTTTAACATTCACGCTGCAAATTCGCGGCTGGCAGCCTTGCGCCCCTGAGAATGTGTTTGCTGTGGGAAAAGCCTAACCACCAAGAGCACGAAGGAGCACGAAGGAGCACGAAGGGAATCGGGCTTGCTTTCCCAGCTGCTGGTCGAGCCTCTTTCGAAATTAAGCCTCCATCCTCAATCCGTCGGTTTGCTGGCGAGAGGCGGCTGCCTGATGTAGAAGTCGCGGACGAAACGCTCGGCGTGTTTCTCCAGCGTGAGCAGAAAGACGCGGCAGCCCAGGCGCTTGCACCCGCGCATGAACTCCCCGCCCTTTTCGTACGACGTGATGCAGAGCATGGTGAGCGGCTCGGGCATCGTGGTCCTCGTGGACGGTTCTGGCGCTGGAGGGTATCACACTCCCGCGCGGGAAAGTATTGCTTGCCTGGAGGAAGGCTCACACGGCAAACTGGGCGCCATGCGCTGCGTCGCCATCATTCCTGCCCGCCTTGCATCCACCCGATTGCCCCGCAAAATGCTGCACCTCATTGCCGGCGAACCGCTGCTGGCGCACGTGTATCGCGCGGTGCGCTCGTCACCGCTGTTGGCGGAAGTGGTGGTGGCCACGGATGCACAGGAAATCTTCGATCTCTGCCAGAGAAACAAGTGGAACGTGCGAATGACCTCCTCCACACATCGCAGCGGGACGGAGCGAGTGCACGAAGTGGCGCAGTCCGTTGCAGCGGATGTTTACGTCAACGTGCAAGGCGACGAGCCGCTGACCCGGGCCGAACACCTGGCCGCGCTGCTGGAAGTGATGAAGGACCCGGCGGTGCAAGTGGGCACGCTCAAGACGGCTTGCCCGGCGCCAGACGTGAACAATCCGAACGCGGTGAAAGTGGTGACCGACCTGGCGGGACGGGCGCTGTATTTTTCCCGTGCAACCATTCCCCACGATCGCGACGGCTCAGGGCCGCGCTATTTCAAGCATCTGGGCTTCTACGCGTATCGCAAGGCGGCGCTGGATCGATTTGTGGTGTTGCCCGAATCGTCCCTCGAACGCAGCGAACGGCTGGAGCAGTTGCGTTTTCTGGAAAACGGGATTGCGATTCACGTGGCCGAAACGCCGTTTGACAGTGTAGGTGTGGACACGGAAGAAGATGCGCGGCGGGTGGAGAAGTTGCTGCGCCGGTAAGGGTCGCTGCGTAAACCCGAATTCATAGCCTGGTGCTGCCCACCCGGCGGATTCTTCCTTATCCCGCCGCCCACGCCTGCGCTGCCTCGATGCGCCGCGCAATCGACGGATGCGAGTGAAAAAGCCATTCCACCCACTTGGAGGGCGTGCGCTCGGCCAGGTTTTGATCCGCCAGTTTGCTCATGGCGGAGATAAATGGCTCCACCGAAGGGATGGAGCGGAAGCAGTAGCGGTCGGCTTCGCGCTCGTTGTAGCGGGAATACGCGTTGAGCGCCGGTAACAGCAGAAGCGACAGCAGCGTTGCTACCAGCACCAGCAGCGGCAGGTTGGCGAAATCGGTTAGGGTTTCAAACCAGTGCCAACGCTCCACCGCGGCATGCAGAATCTGCGCCGCCAGCCAGAAGCCAAAAAGCGTAATCACCGCCTGTACGCCAATGGCCTTGAGGATGTGGCGATGGACGTGGTGGCCGAGTTCGTGGGCCAGCACCGCTTCAATTTCGTCGGTCGTGTAGTTGGCCAGCAACGTGTCGGCAAGGATGATGCGGCGGGTGCGGCCAAGTCCGGTGAGCGCCGCGTTCGCCTTCTTCGTTTTTTCTGAAAGCTTCCACTCATAGACGCCGCGGACGCGCGTGCCCGCCCGCTCGCTGAGCTGCACCAGGCGTTGTTTGAGTTCTTCGTTTTCCAGGGGAGAAAATTTGTAGAAGATCGGGAACAGTACCACCGGTGCGATCTGCGCCATGAGCACGAACAAGGCAAGGAACACGGCCCACGCCAGCAGCCACCAATCCTGGGGCGCGGAGCGAATGAGGAAGTAGAGCAATTCCGCGGCGACCACGGTGAGTACGAAGCCGACCAGGAAGGACTTGGTTTCGTCCCACAGCCAGGCGCGCAGTTTCTGATTGGAAAGCTGGTAGCGATGTTCGAGCCGGTACCCGTAGTAGTCGAGGGCAAAGCCAGCGACTTTGCTGATGGCCAGCAGAAGAAAAACGTAGAACACGACGGCGAGCGAATACGTCTGGTGGGTGCGGGAGTAGGCAATGTCGCGCAGGTGACCGCTCCAGCCGGTGAGCAGCAGGGCAAGGAGCACGAGGAGCCCGAGCAGGAAATCTGCAATCGACACTCGACGGCGCAATTGGTTGTAGCGGCGTGCTGCGGCGGAATCCGGCGACGGCGTGCTGGGGGAGGTGAACGTCATGCTTGCTCAATTTTCCTACAGCCGGGCGGCTCCGCAACCATTCGTTGTGTGAGGGGCCTCTTGGGTCACCAGACCGCAATGCCCGGGCAACGCCCACAACCGGGCTGACTGGGCAACACGTTAGCAGACTTTTCGAGCGCGTGGTTACGAAGTTTGGTGCACGAAGTTTTCGGCGTCCAGCAGGACTTGGCGCACCAGTTCCGGCGAGGACGCCTCGGCATAGACCCGCAGCAGCGGCTCCGTACCGGAAGCGCGAAATAGCACCCAGGCTTCCGCACCATGATCTCCGGTGGCGGCGTCGAGAAAAAATTTGATGCCGTCCATCCCCTCTTTTTTCAGGATGCGATGGTCGGCAAGCTGCTGCGTGCGTTCGTCGCGAGCGCGCTGGATCGCAGACTGCTTCATTTCGTCGGTGATGTGAAGATCGCGACGTCCGTAATAGTGCGGGCCGAAGTCCCGCTGCAACGCGGCGACGAGTTGGCCCAGCGTCTTGTCTTCTTCGGCCATCACGTTGGCCAAAAGCAGCGAATTCAATATCCCGTCGCGCTCGGGCAGAAAACGGGAATAGCCGATGCCGCCGGACTCTTCGCCGCCGATGAGGATCTCGCGCTCCATCATGAGGTCGGCGATGTATTTGAAGCCGATGGAGCACTCGATCAGCGTACGTCCGTGCTTCGCCGCAATGCGGTCGAGCATGCGCGTGGTATTAAAAGCGCGCACCACGTCGCCCGGCCACTGGCGACGTTCCAGCAGCCAACGTAAGAGGATGGCGAAAATCTTGTGTGAGTCCACAAAGCTGCCGTCCTCAGCAACGGCGCCAATGCGGTCCGCATCCCCATCGGTAGCGAGGCCAGCATGGCATTTCTCTTGCACTACCGTCTGCTGCAGCAGGGCGATGTGCGGTTCGATGGGTTCCGGATTGATGTCCGGAAAGAGCGGATTTACTTCCTGACGGATGGCGACGAAGGGCACTCCGAGTTCGCTGAGAATTCCCGTCAGTACGCCACGGCCGGAACCGTACATGCAATCCACCGCCAGCTTGAAGCCGGCCTTCGCGATGCGGCTGGTGTCGGCGAATTTGCAGATGGCGGCAATGTAGGGCGCTTTCAGGTCCACCTCGTGCACCGCCGCGGGGTTTCCCTTGGGCATGGAACCCGCGGCCAATTCCTGTTCGATGACCTCCATGATGGCCGGGGTGGCTGACCCGCCGAACTTGCCTTTGAATTTCACCCCATTCCAGTTCCACGGGTTGTGACTGGAAGTGATGACCACGCCACCCGCCGCACGCTGCGACTTTACCGCGAAAGAAACCGCAGGCGTTGGGGTGTAGTCGTTTGCGAGTTTCACGGGGACACCGGCGGCAGCCAGCACTTCACTTGCCACTTCAGCCGCGCGGCGCGATGCAAAGCGCGTGTCGTAGCCAATGACTACGCCGCGGGTGGCGTCTTCACACTTGAGCACGTACGCGGCGATGGCGCCCGCTACCCGGCGCACGTTGTCAAAGGTAAAGTCGTCGGCGATGATGCCGCGCCAACCGTCGGTTCCAAACTTGATAGTCATAGATTCTGTGGTTAGCGTTTCGTCAGACCAGCTTCTTCATTTTCTTTTCGTCGAGATACTTTACGATTTTGCCGACGTCTTGCGCCTGTTCGCGGGTGGTGATGAGCAGCGCATCCTCGGTCTGCACGATCACTAGGTCACGGACGCCAACCACAGCCACAAACTTTCCCGGAGCATGAACGTAGTTGCCGGTGGCATCGAGAGCAAAACTGCCGGCGCCGGCAATCAGGTTGCCGTCTGGTGCCGGCTTCTTCGTCGCGTGGTGTTCATAGAGCGCTGTCCAGGAGCCAAGGTCGTTCCATCCGAAGTCCGCAGGCAGGCAAAAAATGTTGGAGCGGGATTCACCCTTGGCGGAACGGGGCTCCAGGACGGCGTAATCCACGCTGATGTTTTCGCAGCGCGGATACAGCCGGCGGAACGTGGCAGCGAATTTGCGTGTTCCATACCCCGCGGCAATCTCCGCCAGCAAGGGCGCCGTCTTCGGCAAGTGTTCTTCCAGTGCGCGAGTCAGCGTGCGCGCGCTCCACAGAAACATTCCGCTGTTCCAGTAATAGTTGCCGGCGGCGAGCATTTCTGTGGCGCGGGCCGTATTGGGTTTTTCCGTGAAGCGCCGCACCCGCAGCGCATCTGTCCCGGTGGCGGCCCCGGCTTCAATGTAGCCATAGCCGGCTTCAGGGCGGCTGGGCCGAATGCCGAGCACCACAATATTTTCACCAGCGGCAGCCATGGCGATGCCCTGCCGCAAAGTTGCGCGGTAGCGATCGGCGTCCGCAATCACGTGGTCGGAGGGGAAGAGGCCGAGAACGGCGCCCGGATCGTCCCGCAGCAGAAGGTACGCGGCCAGACCGATGGCGGGAGCCGTGTTGCGGCCCACCGGTTCGGCGATTACCTGCCGCGCGCTCACGCGTGGAAGCTGGCGCAGGATGGCGGCGCGCAAGTCGTCATTGGTGACAATCCAAAAACGTTTGGCGGCAGCCAGCGGCAGCAGGCGCGCCACCGTCTGCTGGATCATGGTCTGCTTGCCGTCCAGCGCGAGTAGTTGCTTGGCGCGACGCTTACGGCTGAGTGGCCAGAAGCGCGTGCCGCGACCACCGGCGAGGATTACAGGATAGAAGTTCATCTCAATTCAGTCCGTCGAAGCATGATGGCGCATTACGAAAATCGGAAGGGCAGCAAACGCCGCGAACACGGCCAGCGCCAGCAATCCTGGCGCAGTGCCGAAATGCGCCAAGTAGTCACGAAGTGTCTGCCCGCGCAGCCACAACCCGCCCAACAATTCCGCCAGCAGAAGCAGAGTCAGCGCGACTGTGCCCATTCCAATCCGTGATGCGAGTGCGCCGGGGACCTCAAAATGCCGGATGACCCAGCGCGCCGCCAGCACTGAAACCGTCAGCATCAACGGCGCTTCCAGCATCACCGCTGTGGTCGGCCCCAACCGCGGCTCCACCCAGAGTACCCGAACCGGACCCAGCACCCAGCCGGCGGCGAACGCAATCATGAAATAGACCGCACCGGCGCGGAGTGTATTCATGTTTCTCCTCTTCCCCGCGGCCAACTTATTGCTCTGCCGATAGGTGTGTCTGCGGCTCCGGACGCGGCTTTCCCGGGACGCGAGAGCGCAGGAGCCGGATCTGCCACTGCGGCTTCACGCGGAACTCGGGGAGCGAAGCGGGAATCACCACCGCATCCCCGGTGGCGATCGTGACCGGAGTGCAGCCGGCGCACTCGACCACGCCGCAGCCTTCCATGGCCACGAGAATTTGCGCGGTAGTGACGCCGTCTTCCGCGGTGGCGAAGCGCTGCTCCTCGCGCAACTCGTGCCGGTCCACCACGAAATAGGGAGCGGCGACCAGTTCTTCGCTCGCGTCGTTGCGGACCGCGTTGCGCACAACTTTTCCCGAGCCCACTTTTTCTTTCACTGCCGCCAACCCGCGTTCCAGGTGCAATTCGCGCGGCCGTCCGTAATCATACAGACGATAGGTGGCGTCCGACTGCTGCTGGGTTTCGATCAGGATCGAACCGGGACCGAGCGTGTGCACGGTGCCGGCGGCCACGTAGATCATGTCGTCGGTGTGAACGTCGATCCAGTTCAGCAAGTCTTCCGCGTGCTGGCCGTGAATCGCGTGTTCCAGTTGCTGCCGAGTTACACCCGGCTTGAGCCCCAGCGCAACCTGCGCTCCTGGGTTGGCGTGGGCGATATACCAGCACTCGGTCTTGCCCCAGGGCTCGCCGGCCTGCTGTGCTGCCGCGTCATCGGGGTGTACCTGCACGGAAAGCTTGTCCTGCGGAAAGAGAAACTTGAGCAGCAGGGGAAAACGTTCGGGGTCGCGAGCCGCATCCCCGACGAGAGCGCGCTGAAATTCGCGGCCCAGTTCTTCCAGACGCTTGCCCGCGAGGGGACCATTGGCCACTCGGCAATGATCGCCGGTGAGCCAGGCCTCGCCGATCTTGCGGTCAAATTTCTGGTCGGGATAAATGGGCGAGAGATCGAACGTGCCCCAGGGACGCGGGTCGAACTCCGGCACCATGCGCAGTGGATAGAGGCGATTCATGAGCGGCGTGAAAAAATCAAGGCCGCCCGCGGGGGCGGCCTGCCCATCAGCTTACCTCAGGCGGGGCGGCTGCCCGCAAGAGTGAAAAGACTCCCCTCAAAGGGAAGCAAAAAACTTGCGCATCCGCTGCAAGCCGCGATCAAGTTCGGCGACCGACGTGGCATAGGAAACGCGAATATGGCCGGCGGTGCCAAAACCCTCGCCCGGCACCGTGGCCACGTGAACTTCACGCAGCAGTTTGCCGGCGATGTCAGAAGCGGACTTGATGCCAGCACGTCCGAGGAAGCTGGACACGTTGGGGTAGGCGTAGAAAGCGCCTTCCGGCAAAGCGCAGGTGATGCCCGGAATTTCGCGCAGACCTTTGACCACGTGATCGCGCAGTCGAATGTATTCCAGGCGCATCTGCTCGACGCACTCCTGCGGCCCCTTGAGTGCCGCCACCGCTGCTTTCTGCACGATGGAAGTCGGGTTCGAGGTGCACTGGCTCTGCAGTTTGTGCATGGCGCTGACCACCGCCGCCGGAGCCAGCGCGTAGCCGAGGCGCCAGCCGGTCATGGCGTAGGTTTTCGAGAGCGAGCCGATGATGACCATGCGTTCGCGGCAATCCCGCAGGGCGCCGACCGAAAAACGCTTCGGGGTGTAATTCAAATAGACGTAACACTCGTCGGAGATGACCCAGATGCCGTGCTCCGCCGCCATGCGAAGAATTCCGGTCATGTCTTCCGGTGAGATCACCGCCCCGGAAGGATTCGACGGCGAGTTGAGCACAATGACTTTGGTCTGGGGCGTGACTAGGCGCTCCACCATGGCTTGGGTCACGCGGAAGCCCTGCTCCTCATCGGTAGCAAGCAGCACAGGCAGACCGCCAGCGTAGCGGATGATGTCCTTGAACGAAACCCAGTAGGGAACGGGCAGAATGACTTCATCCCCGTGGTCGACGAGCACGCTGATGGCGTTGAAGAGCGCGTGCTTGCCGCCGACGCAAGCGATGACTTCCTCGCGGCGGTAGTCGGAATCAAAATCCACGGCGTGCCGGTGCACGATGGCGTCGCGCAATTCAGCTGTGCCGCCGACCGCCGTGTACTTGCTGAAGTTGCCCTGGATGGCGGCGATGGCCGCTTCCTTCACGTGCGCCGGAGTGGGGAAGTGCGGCTCGCCGGCGCCGAAATCCACCACGTCAATCCCTTGCTGGCGGAGCTTGTCCGCTTCCGCGACCACAGCCATGGTGGCCGAGGCTTCAATGCGCTGAATGCGAGCGGAGAGTTTGACGGCTTCCACCGTAGCAGTGGTCATCGTTTCTTCCTCTTTTTTTTCGGAGTGGAATTCGCCAGTTTGTAGGCCGGATCGAAACGGGCGCGCAGCCGTTGTTCCACCAGCGGGGGGGCGAGCGCAGCCACCGGGCCGCCCAGTTGCGCAATCTCGCGCACCAGGCGCGAGCTGATGTAGGAATACTTCTCGGCGGGCATCAGAAAAACGGTTTCCAATTCCGGCTTGAGCTTGCGGTTCATGAGCGCCATCTGGAGTTCATATTCGTAATCGCTGAGGGCGCGAATGCCGCGTAGCATGGCCGTGGCGCCGATGCGGGTGGCGTAGTCCACGGTCAGGCCGTCGAAGGTGTCAACGCGCACGTTGGGAAACTCGGCCGTCAACGCTTCGATCATCTCAATCCGTTCCGCTACCGAGAACAGCGGGGCCTTGTCCGAATTGCGCAGGATGGCCACGATCAGCTGGTCGAACATCTTGCTGCCGCGCGTGATCAGGTCCAAGTGGCCCTTGGTCGGAGGGTCGAACGAACCCGGATAGATGACGATTGTGCGTTTCAAATGTCCTCGGTCGAAGGGTGCAGTGAATGACTGGAGATTCTAAATGCCACGCGCGGCCGAGGCAATGAGGACGAACAATTGGGTAGTGTCCTATTTTGGATTTTGGTCCTATGTCTCCCTGTTCGCCTCTGGGGGGCCAGTTTTTTGCCACCGTTCGAACCTTATGGGCACGAGTATTGCGCCCACGTGTCCGAAATAGACGTTCCAGCAGTAGCAAAAGCTGGTTTCCCTTTCCCTGTCAAAAACATCCCTGTACTTGATGAATCCACGGAAGTGGAAGAACTTGGTGCCCCCCCTGATCGCCTCCACGTCCTCTTCGCTCATCGATATCGTTAGGTGCGGCATTGCATCAAGGGGAGTTTGCGGTGTGATCTGGCGAGGAATTGGAACCATTGGCAGGCTCAACCGTTCCCAGCCGGTTGCTGGATCGGGAGAATCCGTTATATCCGTTCCGGCTTGAGCATCGAGGATGAATGCTGGGGTCGTGCCATGAAAAGAGAGCTTATATTCAACGCTGCGCTCCTTGTCCAAATCGAGGGGCGCGGGCTCGATCCAAATCCGCGCCCGCTCCTTGCTAATGAGCATTTCGAGGCTGGTTTTAGCAGCGTCTGCACTGTCCTGGGTGGCTTTAGCCTGCTCGGCAGCCCGCCCGATCAATTTGTCCGTTTGCGCCCCAGCCTCTTTCATGGCGGTAAGCTGTCCTCGAATCGCCGCGAGAGTGCAGTAGAAAACAATCGATTGGACGACCAAAGCAATGAACTGGAGCGCCCCCACCAAAACCAGCAGCCCCGTAAATGTTACGAGCTTCCTTTGTATCTCTATATCGTCATTGGGCTTGCTTGCGGGGCTATCCAGGGCGCCGGATGGGTATTGATTCTCCCTTCCACTCGCCGGAGTACAGGAAGGGGGCGGATTTACGGCGGCTGTCTTGTGCTGATTGGCTGTTTCTTCCTGATTACCGACCTTGGCCCGTTTGCTTTCGGAAACCCCCTTGCTTTCTGGCGGTTCCGCTGGCTGATGGGAGAGGGCGAGGATGGCAATTGCTACCAAGACCAAGGGCTTCATGGCGACAATAATGTATCACAAAAACACTTGACACGATTATATTATTGTAATACAGTAATAGGCATGGCAAACGTACTCAGTACTGACAAGCAAATTGCGGTAATCGGAGGAAACCTTGGCACAGAAGAAGGCTAAGCTCGGGCGGCCGCGATTGCCAAAGGGTACAGCCAAGGGGCGAATCGTACCCGTTCGCTTTACGGCGGATGATCTAAAGGCGATTGCGGAGGCATCCCGTGCCAGCAAGCAAACTGTCTCAGCATTGGTGAGGAATATCGTGATGAGCGCATTTGCATGGGTAGTTGACTGCAAGGCTTGCGGGAAGGAGTTTGCCTTCCGGGACATCGACCCGAATCATCCTAGGGAAGTGGTAAACAATATGCCCGCAAACGAGCCAGCCAAGCCACAACTGCGGCATGGTGCAGAGCACAGAACTTGCCCCCATTGCAATTCCACGTCCATTTACAAGAGAGGCGATCTACGATTCAAGGCAAATTAGGACACTACCGAACAATTGGTAGTGGGTCAGTCTGATTTCCACAGGAGCGACGATTCTACGTCGCATTCAATTGATGCCGTTGCGCCATGAACATCGATGAACCCTTTGGATTTGCCGCAATTCGGACACGTACGGCCATTCTTATCGTAGAGACCGCTGACCACGAAGACCTTGCCGCAGACCGGGCAATTGAAGGCGACATTGTTGCCACTCCAGTCCTCTAGATGCCCAAGGTTCTCTTTGTCGAGTTTCTTCTTAAGCACTCTGCTCTCCGAGTGTTTTCAGGATAAGCCCTTTGTCAATGCGCTTTGCGGCGGATGCTGTGACTGACCCACTACCGAACGATTCGATACCCGCCCGCTACTGCGTGGCCGGCTGCGGCAAGTCGGGAACGCGGGCGATGGCGGCGGCCTCAGGTGCATGCACGCCCAATTGTTCTGCCAGAAAGGCAATCCGGTCGCGCCGGGCGGCGGCGTTCAGCGCGTGCGGCGCGTCGTAGAGCTGGAATTTCTTCGGCTCGGGAACCAGGGCCGCGTATCCCTTCGCGCGCGGCGGGGTGAGGAAGTCCTCCTGCGTGGCGTACTGCAGGAACACTGTGGCGGGCGCGGAGTGCGCCACGAACCTGCCGGGATCTTGCCAGGCGTTCTCCTTCGTAAAGGCATCGAATTTTTCCGCTCCCACTTTCTGGCGGTAGGGTTGATACTCCTTGGCCTTGAAGTCGCTCGCGTCGGAAAGGCCGCCCGCCATGAGCACGAACGCCTTGAAGCGCTTGTCAATCCCGCTCAGAATTCCGCCGACGCTGGCGTTGTAACTGTGGCCGACGTAAGCCAGGCGCTTCGAGTCGACATCACGGCGTGCGAGAAGCAGGTCGGCGCCCCGGCGCATGTCCACAATCGCCTGCATCAGATCGGCGGCCTGCTGCGGGTTGAGCGGGGTACGATCCACCACGTGACCCGGCCGCGCCACCGGGCCGTCGGTCAGGAGGGAAACCACGCCGGAAGGCGCGAGCGCGATCGCTTCTTCGAGAAACTCCTTGCGGTTGCGGAACTCCGAGTTGGTCCAGTACCAGTGTCCCCAGATCACCGCGGCAAACGGCCCCTTGCCGTCGGGCACCACCAGATACGCAGGCACGCGCCCGCCCTTGGGGCTGGCATAGGAAAGGTCGTGGATGGCCACGGCGCCGCGATGCTCCACGCCGGCCTCCTGAACCTCCAGCGGCGCCTTCGCATCGTAGTCGAGCCGCGGTTCGCGTACCGCGTCCTGCGCCATCGCCAAACCAGGCAATAAGAAAACAGCCGCCCACAGGCCCTGCATCGTTCACCTCGGGTGTCCAAACGATAGACCCGCAAACGCGGCCGTGGTAAGCGAAAACGATTTCGTTTTTTCTTCGCTGGTGGCATACTGGCTCCAGCTGCCCATGGGATTTGCTTTGCGATTCGCGCCGGCTGGTCTGCCTGCATTTCTGGCACCGAAAGAATTTCTTTTGTTTCTTCGTTTTCCGAAGCGCTCCTCAACCTTCCACAAGCTCGTCGGCGCTAAGATGCGGCTCGGAGCATTTCTCGGTTCTTGAACTTGGCCACCACCGACTACAACGCGATCGGTTCGCTGCCCGCAAATCTGGATGCCGAGCGCTCCATTCTGGGCGCCATCCTGCTGGACAATTTTGCCTACAACCAGGCGGCCGAGCACCTGCGCCCGGATGACTTTGCTCTGGACGCGCACCGGCGGCTCTACGCGCGCATGGTGGACCTGGCCGAGAGTTCGCGGCCCATTGACATCGTTACGCTGAGGGACGAGCTGGAGCGGCACCGCGAGCTGGATGCGGTGGGCAGCATCAGCTATATCTCCTCGCTGCTGGACGGGATTCCCGACCGGCCCAGCATTGAACACTACGTCAAGATTGTGCGCGACAAAGCCATGTTGCGCAGCCTGATCCACGCTGCCAACGGGGCGGCGGCGCGCGCTTCGGAACAGGCCGATCCGGCGGAAGAGATTCTCGACGCAGCCGAAGCCGCCATCTTTGAAATCTCTGAACAGCGCATTGGGCGGGGCTTTACCGGTATTCAGGAGATCATCCGGGATTCCTTCGGTTCGGTGGACGCGCTGCTCCAACGAGGCCGCCGCATCACCGGCCTGGAAACTTATTACGAGCAGCTGGACGAAATGACCAGCGGCTTCCAGCCCTCCGATTTGGTCATCATTGCGTCGCGGCCCTCGATGGGCAAAACCTCGTTTGCCATGAACATCGCCGAGAACGCCGCCATCCTCGGGAAGAAGGTGGTCGGCGTCTTCTCCCTGGAAATGTCGCGCGAGTCGCTGCTGCTGCGCATGCTTTGCTCCTGGGCGCGCGTGGATGCGCACAAAATGCGCACCGGATCGTTGTGGAAAGAGGACATGGAGAAAGTGGCGCGCGCCATGGAGCAGCTGGCCACCGCTCCCATCTTCATTGATGACACGCCCGGCATCTCGCTGAGTGAAATGCGCGCCAAGGCGCGCCGCCTGCAGCAGTCCCAGGGGCACCTCGATCTCATCATCGTGGACTACCTGCAGCTCATGTCGGGCAATCCGGGCCGCCGCTATGAAAACCGCACCCAGGAAGTTTCCGCCATCTCGCGCGGGCTGAAAGGGCTGGCCAAGGAAATGCGTGTCCCGGTCTTAGCGCTCTCCCAGTTGAGCCGCGCTCCTGAAAGTCGCGGCGGCGACCACCGTCCCCAACTTTCCGACCTGCGCGAGTCAGGCTCCATCGAACAGGATGCGGACGTGGTGGCGTTCATTTTCCGGGAAGAAGTCTACAAACCGGACGAACCCGAATTACAGGGCGAGGCGGAGATTATTATTGCCAAGCAGCGCAATGGCCCCACCGGCAAAATCAACCTGGCTTTCGTCAAGCGCAGCACGCGCTTTGAAAACAAGGCGCAGGGCGGGGAAGCGGAGTATCCGCAGTAGCGCCAGACCGGTTGGACTGTGGAAAAGACTGTGGAACCGGGTTGAGGCAGGATCACCGTTTCCGAGTAGGTCCGCCCAGGGGCTTGCGAGCGCTACGTAGCGGTTCATTTAAGCCGCTGAATCGAAGAGGTTTAACTCGAAACGTTCCAGGCACGGCGCGCGCAAGTTGCGGATGGCCACTCTTCTACCAACAAGCGGATTTGCACATCTGAAGGTACCCGGCTATAGGCTTGACAGCAAAAGCCGAAAGCGTTATCGGCCAGGAAAGACGCCAATGGCAGCAGGAATCCGCGCTGCGCTTACCGGCTAATTGCTGTCTTCTCCCACGCGTAGCACGGCCAGAAACGCCTCTTGGGGGATGTCCACCCGGCCGATGCGCTTCATGCGTTTTTTGCCTTCTTTCTGCTTCTCCAGGAGCTTGCGTTTGCGCGAAATGTCGCCGCCATAGCACTTGGCGAGAACGTTCTTGCGGATGGCGGCCACGGTCTCGCGCGAGATCACTTTGCCGCCGATGGCCGCCTGAATCGCAACTTCAAACTGCTGCCGCGGGATGAGTTCTTTCATCTTGGCGGCCAGCGCGCGGCCACGATCATAGGCAAAGTCGCGGTGCACGATGGTTGAAAGCGCATCCACAGGATCGCCCGCCACGAGAATGTCCAACTTCACCATGGGCGATTCCCAAGATCCGACCAGGTGATAGTCCAGCGAAGCGTAACCGCGCGACACCGATTTCAGCCGGTCGTAGAAATCAAGCACGATTTCATTCAGCGGCAACTCGTAGAGCAGCATGACGCGCGTGGAGCTGACGTATTCAAAACTCTTTTGCCGCCCGCGTTTCTCTTCCACCAGCTTGAGAATGCCGCCCACAAATTCTTCCTTGGTCAGGATGGTCGCCAGGATGACCGGTTCCTGGATTTTGGCAATCTCGCTGGTCGAAGGCCAACGCGAGGGATTGTCCACTGCGATCTCGGTGCCGTCCGTGGTGGTCACCAGGTAGCGCACGCCGGGCGCGGTGGTGATGAGGTCGAGATTGAATTCACGCTCCAGCCGCTCCTGGATAATTTCCATGTGCAGCAGTCCGAGAAAGCCGCAGCGGAAGCCGAAACCGAGCGCCATCGAACTTTCCGGTTCGAAGAAAAACGAGGCATCATTCAACCGCAGTTTTTCCAGCGCATCGCGCAGTTGGGTGTGCTCGTGCGCATCCACGGTGTAAAGGCCGGCGAAGACCATGGGCTTCAATTCTTCAAAACCGGGCAGCGCCTCAATGGCCGGGTTGTCATCGTCGGTGATGGTGTCGCCGATTTTGGTATCCGCAACCGTCTTGCTGTTGGCCATCAGGAAGCCGACTTCGCCAGCCTCCAGCGTCTCCACCTCGACGGGTTTGGGCGTCAGCACGCCGAGAGTTTCCACCTGGAGCACGCGGCCGTTCCACCACAAACGGATCTTTTGTCCGCGGCGCAGCGTGCCCTGAAACACGCGCGTCAAAACGATGACACCGCGATAGGGATCGAACCACGAATCAAAGATCAACGCCTGCAGCTGGTTTTCCGGTTTTCCCTTGGGTGGTGGGACGCGCTTGACGATTGCTTCCAACACCTCGGGCACCCCCTGGCCCGTCTTGGCGCTGATGAAAATGGCCTGCGAAGCGTCCAGACCGACCGCGCTTTCGATCATCTCCTGTGTGCGGGGGATATCGGCATTGGGCAGATCAATCTTGTTGATGACGGGGATAATTTCCAGACCGCCGTTGATGGCGAGATAGGAATTTGCCAGCGTCTGTGCCTCCACCCCCTGCGACGCATCCACCACCAGCAGCGCACCTTCACACGAGGCCAGGGAGCGCGAAACTTCATAGGAAAAATCCACGTGGCCGGGCGTATCAATCAAGTTGAGCTGGTAAGTGACGCCATCTTGCGCCTGGTACATCATGCGGACGGCGTGGGCCTTGATGGTAATGCCGCGCTCGCGTTCCAAATCCATGGAGTCGAGCACCTGGGCTTGCATTTCGCGCGCGGTCAGCGACCCGGTCAACTCCAGCAGGCGGTCGGCGAGCGTGGACTTGCCGTGGTCAATGTGCGCGATAATCGCGAAATTGCGGATGTACTGGCGATCCATGCAGGTTGGCTTAACCTTTGATTTTAGCAGGCGGCGAACCCATTGGCCTGCGTCTACCCTCGCCGCACGAGATTCTTCATGTGGCTACCGGCTACGCCCACATGTTCCCGCGATGGCGTAAGCTAACCGCTTCGCATACAATTCCGGCCTTCGGCACAATCATTCGAGGTGATCGCAATGCGCAGAACCTTGATCGGTTTCACGTGGATGACGGTGGCGGCAGTGGCCGCGTCCGCTCAGTCACTCACTCCGGCGGTTCGCGCCTACGTCAAAACTGACGCGCCGGTCATCGCGCTCACACACGTGCGCGTGATTGACGGCACCGGGGCTCCGGCCCGCGAGGACCAGACAATTGTCATCGCCAGCGGCAAAATTCAGGCCGTTACGGACGCCGCCAGCGCCACCCTTCCCAAAGATGCGCAGGTGCTTGACGGCAAAGATCGCACCGTGATTCCCGGCCTGGTGGGCATGCACGATCACCTGTTCTATCCCGGCGGCGGCGAGATGTACAGCATCATGGGCATCAGCTTCCCGCGGCTTTACCTGGCCGGCGGCGTCACCACCATTCGCACCACCGGCTCGCTCGATGCCTACACCGATCTGGAGACCAAGCAGCGCATCAACAGCGGACAAATGCCCGGGCCCAAGATCCACGTTACGGGACCCTACCTCGAAGGCGTAGCGGCGCCCGGCTGGCTTACGCAATTGCACCAGCTCAGCGGGCCGGAAGATGCGGTGCGCACCGTGAATTACTGGCTTGATGAGGGCGTGGACAATTTCAAGGCCTACAACTTCATCACCGCGGCAGAACTGGGAGCGGCCATCGCGGCGGCGCACAAACGTGGCGCCAAAGTCACCGGGCATCTTTGCTCCATCGGCTTCCGCGAAGCCGCTGGTCTCGGCATTGACGACCTCGAACACGGGTTGCTGGTAGACACGGAATTCCTGCCCTGGAAAAAAGCCGGGGAATGTCCGCTGCAGCCGGGATCGCCTGCCGCCATCGCCAAGCTCGAGATCGGCTCGGGTCCGGTGCACGACATGATTCTGGATCTCGTGCAGCGTCATGTGGCTGTGACTTCCACGTTGCCGGTGTTCGAACTCTTCGTGCCGGGACGGCCGGCGATCACGTCCCGGGTGCTGGATGCGTTGGCGCCCGATGCCCGCAGCGCTTTTCTTGCCAACAAAGTCCGGGCCGACAACACCGGCGGTGGAGTTGCGAGCCCCTGGCCGGCTGCCTTCAAGAGAGAAATGGAATTCGAGTGCGCCTTCGTACAGGCAGGCGGGTTACTTCTTGCCGGATTGGATCCCACGGGCATGGGTGGCGTACTGGCTGGATTCGGCGACCAGCGTGAAGTTGAGTTGCTAGTCGAGGCTGGTTTCACACCGCTCGAGGCCATCCACATCGCCACTGCGAACGGCGCCCAATACCTCGGCGAGAGCGATCACATCGGTACCATCGCCGCCGGCAAACAGGCCGACCTGGTACTCATCAAGGGCGACCCGTCGAAAAAAATCGAAGACATTGAAAATGTCGAGACGGTGTTTAAGGACGGTGTGGGCTACGACTCAGCGAAGTTGATCGAGTCGGTGCGCGGCACGGTGGGCCTGCAGTAGCCAGGAACGATCATGCACTTTTTGCATAGCGGCTATAGCTGCAAGATAAGATCAGCCTGGGGTGAGCTGTGAGGGCCTCTTGTCCGCGCGGAAAGCTTTGGGGTCGTTTCAATACCCGCCTATCGCCCCAGAAGCCTCTGAACGCGATCTAATGGCCTCCAGAGCGATGGCCTGATCGCTCGTCGTCGGCCGGAAGGCGCTCCAACTGCTCTTTCTCTTCAATAACTTATAGATAACATATTCAAAACAAGAAACTTGCGGTGGAGGCCGTGCCCTTCAACGCGCTCAGGCCCCTCCGGCAGAACTTGCGGTTGCGGAAAAGGCCGGTTGATAATGCGGCAAGATGGTGCGGCAACCAGCCTGGGCCTTTAGAATTCCCTGATGCTCGTGCTTGCTTCCGCTTCGCCGCGCCGTCAGGAACTTTTGCGCAACGCCCGGTTCGTCTTCAAGGTCCACCCAGCCCACATCAACGAAGATCCGCTGCCCGGCGAAATTCCAGAAGAGTGTGCGCAGCGGTTGGCGCGGGAGAAGGCACGGGCGGTGCTCGCGCAACGTCACGACGACATCATTCTCGGCGCCGACACGATCGTAGTCGTGGGCGGAAAGATTCTGGGCAAGCCGCTGGACGAAGCCGACGCCGCCAGCATGCTGCGCCAGCTTTCCGGCCGCACCCATCAAGTGATCACCGGCGTGTGCCTGGCGGGAAGAGTCCCGGCTGTTTTTGAAGATGTGCGTTCGGAGACGACCGAGGTCACGATCGCGCGGCTGAGCGAGGCGGAAATCCGCGACTACATCGCCACCGGCGAACCCATGGACAAAGCCGGCGCCTACGCCATCCAGGGAGTTGCCTCGCGCTGGATTCCGCGCGTCCAAGGCTGCTACTTCAATGTGGTGGGATTGCCGGTCGCGCTGGTGAGTACCATGCTGCGCGAGCGGGGAGTGATCTGGAGCTAGGACTTCTTTTCGTCCTTGTCGCCGCCGTCTTTCACCGCGTCTTTGAAGTTCTTGATGCCTTCGCCCAGGCCCTTGCCCAAATCGGCGAGCTTGCCGGTGCCAAAAATAACCAGGGCAATTACCAAAATGATGAGAAGCTCGGGCAAACCCAATTTTCCGCCAAACATGTGAAACCTCCTGCTCAGGCCTGTCCCGGAGCTAATTGAATTTTAGGCCTGCGTCGGTTTGGAGTCAAAGCGGGCCAGCCCTGGTAAACGATTTCGAACTTTTCTGCGCTGTTGGCTCCCCGAATTGCAGACGGCGGCCATCTGGTAGTTGGTGAAATGGCGATGTTTCGACCGTTACGCCAGCAGGGGTGTTGCTTGTGTGAGGGCCTCGGGAAGGCTAACATCCTGTGCGTGGAACTTCAGGAACTCGCCGAACAATACCAAAACAAGACGGATGAAGAACTGTTGCGATTGGCCCTCGACCCGGCGCAATTGATCCCCGAAGCCAACGCCCTGCTCAACGACGAACTGGCGCGGCGAAGAATCAACAGTACGGAACAACGAAACGCTTTTCGACACGAGGAAGCGCAGCGCAAAGAGGAGCAAGCTAAGGACCCTGGAAAGCTGTTCGTTGTCCGTAGCATCGGTCGTAAACGGTTTGGAAGAGCTGGGCGAACCTACAACCCCGAAACGGGTATGGAACGGTTTAAGACAACCGTGTTCATTGTGCTGTTCTGGTTCCCACTCATACCGACGGGAACCTTCATGGTGGAGAGGAAGCGCTCATTCCTCTCGAACCAAATGACGGTTCTGGAAAGGCTCCCTCTCGACTGGGAACAAGTGCTGAAAGTCTGGGTCGTTGCATCTGGCACCCTGCTGGCTGTGATTGGGGCATTCAAGCTGCTGCCTCGGCTCCTCTTTCGAGGATGAACACTTCTTGTTGTCACTCGCTCTTGCGCGAAGGCGTGCCTGAATACGTGTTGAAATCAGGCTATGTCACCAACTGCGCGCTGACACGGCTCAAAGGTGTCGGATGGGTATGCATGCAAGTCTATAAAAGCAGGGCTCGATTAATTTGGCCGGGGCTAGACCGACTCCAGCAGCGCCGCAATCAGGGCGGCTCGCCGGGGCAGTTCTTCGATGACCACGTTCTCATGCGGGGCATGCGCGCCTTCGCCGACTGCGCCCAGGCCGTCGAGCGTGGGAATCCCTAGCGCTGCGGTGAAGTTGCCGTCGGAGCCGCCGCCCACGGCGGTCTCTTCGATCTTCCAGCCGATGTCGCGACCGAGCGCACGGGCTCTCTCGTAAAGTGCGGCCACGCCTGCGGTGCGCTCCATGGGCGGGCGATTGAGTCCGCCGGTGACTTCGAGCTTGCATTTGCGGTTCACAGGCTTGAGGGCGCGCATCTTGCGGTCAATCCCCGCCCCGTCGCTCAAGCGGGCAATGCGCACGTCGACATCGGCGCTGGCTTCGGCGGCGACTACGTTCGTACGCGTGCCGCCGCGAATGACGCCGACGTTGACGGTGAGGCCGCGCTTGAGATCGGCAAATCCGGGGACGCGCTGAATCTGGTGCGCCAGTTCCACGATGGCGCTCTGTCCTTTGCCCGGGTCCAGGCCGGCGTGCGCCGCTTTGCCGGTGACCTTAACCCGGTACTCGCCGACCCCTTTGCGCGCCGTCTTCAGCGCACCGCGCGACCCAGCCGAGGGCTCGAGCACCAGCACCGCGGCTGACCGTTTCGCCAATTTTTCTGTGATGGCTCGCGAAGAATCGCTGCCCACCTCTTCATCGGTGACCAGGAAGATGGTCACCGGCCGTGGCAAGCCGCCGTGCCGCTGTTGCACCGCCTCGATGGCGTGCAGCATGAAGGCAATTCCACCCTTCATGTCGAATGCACCCGGTCCCCAGAGCCGTCCGCGCTCCAGCTTGCAAGGCATGTCGTGCAACGTCCCTACGGCGTAGACCGTGTCAAAGTGTCCGAGCAGAAGGAGTGGTTTGGTGCGAGCCCGGCCGCGAAAATCCACTTGCAGGTGGTTGCCGAAATTCGCTGCCTTATGAAAACGCACCTGACCGCCGAGTTTTTCGAATCGTTGCGCGAGTTGTGCGCCCAGCGCATCTACGGCAGCCTTGTTGTCACTGGGCGACTCCACCTCCACCAGTTCGCGAATTGTCTCCGCCAAGGCCGCCTTGCGCTCCAGGAAATATTGCAGGTAGTGGGTCATGGCGGTCGGGCGTGCTGGCTTTGCGGTCATCTTGCTCCCGTGCGCGCCCAAGCCGGTCGAAGGCTTTCAGCGCGGCGCTCCAGTATATAATCGTCGTCCTGAAGAAGCGCGCATGAGCCAGACGACCCAACCCGAGGTGGAAGCGCCGGTGCAGGCTGCGAAAACGACGCTCGACATCAACGAGATCATGCAGATCCTGCCGCACCGCTATCCCTTTTTGCTGATTGACCGCGTTCTGGAGCTGACGCCGCGGCAGCGTATCGTGGCCATCAAGAACGTGACCATCAACGAGCCCTACTTCGCCGGGCACTTCCCCGACTTTCCCATTATGCCCGGCGTGCTCATTATCGAAGCGATCGCGCAGGCTGGGGGCGCGTTGCTGCTCACCGAGATTCCGGACCGCGCAACACAATTGATGGTCTTTACCGGCGTGGAAAAGGCGCGCTTCCGCCGCCCGGTATTGCCCGGCGATCAGTTGCGCATTGAGGTCGAAGTCAAGGCCTGGCGGGTTACTGCGGTCCGTATGGAAGGCAAGGTTTTTGTCGGCGACAAGCGCGTGGCGGAAGCCATTGTGACCTGCCGCCTGGTACCCCGCGCTTTCGTGCTGGGCAAGCGAGGGAGCGCGGACGAATCGGGGTCCGAGTGAGAGTCCCTGGGCTTGCGCCCGAAACCCTCGACTAAAGCGCCGATGCCGATTCACCCCACCGCGATCGTTGATCCCAAAGCCAAGGTTCCCGCCTCCTGCAAAGTGGGCCCGTATTGCATCATCGGGCCGGAAGTGGAATTGGGCGAGGGCTGCGACCTGGTTTCCCATGTTCACATTGACGGCCCCACACGGATCGGCTGGAACAACGGCTTCTTTCCGTTTTCCGCCATCGGGATGGCGCCGCAGGACGTTACCTATGCCGGGGAACCGACGCGGCTGGAGATGGGTGACGACAACGAAATTCGCGAGTGCGTGACGATCAGCCGCGGCACGGTGAAAGGTGGCGGCACGACCCGCGTGGGCAGCCACACCTTGATCATGGCGTACTCGCATATTGGACACGACTCCGTCATCGGCGATCACGTCATGCTGGTGAACGGCGCCACGCTGGCTGGACACGTGACCGTGGAAGATTGGGCGGTGGTGGGTGCGCTCTGCCCGGTGCACCAATTTGTGCGCATCGGCGCGCATGCCTATATTGCCGGTGGCATCACCATTACGCAGGATGTTCTGCCGTTTTCCATGACGGCGGCGGCACGGCAGACGCACGCTTACGGCATCAACAAGGTCGGATTGGAGCGCCGCGGCTTCAGCAAAGAACGGATTCGCCAGATTCAGCACGCCTACAAAGTCCTGCTAACCTCGAAACTGAACACTTCGCAGGCGCTGGAGAAACTGCGGGCAGAATCGGAGCGCGGCGAAGATGTGGACTTGCTGATTCGTTTTATCGAAACTTCCGGCCGCGGCGTGATCAAGTAGTTCCTCAAGCACCATCGTGCTGCACCGGGTGAGCGGGACAACGGGTCAGTTGGACATGAATCAATCGAACCAACCCGCCATGGACGCGCTGGCACTCTCGCCGGAGGAATTTCGCCGCTTGGCCGCGCTGGTCACCGAACTCTCGGCGGAGTATCTCGCCACGCTGGACCAGCGTCCCACATTCCCCCAGACCAGCGGGCAGGAGACCGAGCGGCTTTTTTCGTCGGAGTTGCCCGAGCAAGGGATGGGTGTGAAGGCCCTCGATGCTCTCCAGGACGTCATTGACCATTCGCGGGCGCAAAACGGGCGCTTCTTCGGCTACGTTTTGGGTTCCGGGGAACCAGTGGCGGCGCTGGGCGACCTGCTGGCATCGGTGCTCACGCAGAACATGACGGCGTGGCGTTCGGCGCCTGCGGGAGTGACGATTGAGCGCACGGTGGTGCGCTGGCTGGCGGAAGCGCTGGGCTGCAAAGGATTCTCCGGAACGCTGACCGGAGGGGGCTCGGCCGCAAATCTCATGGGCTTGACCATGGCGCGCGAGGCCAAGCTGGCTGCGAACGAGCGGGGTCTGCGCAACGCAGCAGCGGGGACCGTTTATGCGTCCGAGCAGGTGCACATGGCGGTGCCCAAGGCGGTGGCCATGCTGGGAATCGGCCGCGAGAACCTGCGTACCATCCCCTGCGATGCGGCGTATCGGATGGTGCCATCGGCGTTGGAACAGGCGATGCGCCGTGATCACGACCAGGGTTTGACGCCCATTGCAGTGGTCGCCTCTGCGGGCACCGTCAATACCGGAGCGATTGATCCGCTGCGTGAAATTGTCGGCGTCGCTCACCGTCATGGCGCCTGGGTGCACGTGGACGGAGCCTATGGAGCGTTGGCGGCGATTGCCACCCCGGAAAAGTTCGACGGCCTTGGGTTGGCCGATTCGCTGTCGCTCGATCCGCACAAGTGGCTCTACCAGCCGCTCGATTGCGGATGCCTGCTTTACCGTGATGTCGCCGTCGCCCGCCAGACGTTCGCCTATACCGGCGATTACGCCAAACAGTTGAGCACGGATCCCATCGAAGGTTTCGCGTTCTTGGAGGAATCGATTGAGCTTTCGCGCCGCTTTCGCGCCCTCAAACTCTGGCTCTCATTGCGCTATCACGGCTTGCAGTCGTTTCGCGCTTCCATCCAGCGCGACCTCGACCATGCCCAGCGCCTGGCCGCCTCTGTGAAAGCG
>JBGQDM010000007.1:0-52723 GCA_041495845.1 Terriglobia bacterium
CAACTGCTGGAGTTGGCCCGCGATCTCCGCTCAAGTACACTCGACCCCGCGTAAGCCCTTGGCTTACGCGGGCTTAAAATTACTTCCCCGCTAAAAAAGCAGCATCTGCTCCTGCGGTTCTTCCGGTTTTCGCGGTCTTCTTCCGTAAAAAACCTCCATCTTCCCGAACTGGTGATCGGTCACCGCCATCAACCGCACCTGCCCCAACGGCGGCACCGCCACGCGCACCGCCCGCCGGTGCGCTTCCGCCGCTTCCTCGCTGGCCACGTAGCGCGCGTACACCGAGTATTGCAACATCATGAACCCGTCCTTCAGCAGCGCCTTCCGGAACCGGGCATAGTTCCGCCGGTCCTCCCGTTCTTCTACCGGCAGATCAAACATTGCCATCAGCCACATGGGACGAAACGCCGAAAGCGCGATCCGCTGCATCGGCTACACCTCGGGCACCACCATTTCCTTCTCCCTGCCTTCAGAGACGCGCGCCAGGCTCGACGCCATCCGTGCTGCAGCGTCGAACAGCGTTCGCTCCTCCCCTTCCAGCTCATAGCGCGCGAACATCGGCCGCAGCAGCCACGCCTTGGCTTCTTTCTCCAATGGCTGCGTCGCGTCATGCTCCTGCACCCAGTCCCACACCGCCCGGTCCACCACCGGACGCAGCGGCTCCATCAGATCGCTGGCCAGGCAAAACGGATCGTAGCGGTTGTGGTGCTCGAGGCCGAGCGCCGGATGTAGTCCCGCCGCGCACACCGCGCGCGCCACCACCGCCCGCAGCACCGCATATCCGTAATTCAGGTGCCGGTTCTGGTCCGGGCCTTCCCGTCCGCGCCGGAAATGCGCGTCCGCGAACAGCAGCGGCCAGTATTTCCGTGCCGCCTGCGCTTCCAGGTTCTCCGGATCGCCCGAGCGCACCCGCTCCGCCAGCATGCCCAGCCCGCCGTCGCTCCCCCGCACCCGTTCGAGCAGCCGCCCTTGGGCCCGCATCTTGGCCTGCACCAGTTGCTGCCACAAACGCTTCTTCACCGGTTCCTTCATTTCTGCCTGCTGCCGAAAGCGCTCCGCCTGGGTCGAGTGCGTCTCCAGCGGCAGCACCATCCCCGCCGGGGCGTGGTTGCTCCCGCTCAGCACCACCATCCCGCCCTTCTCCAGCAACCGCGTCATCACCGCCTGGCTCAGCACCACCTGCGGCGTCGCCAGCACCAGCACCGCCACTTCTTCCAGCGGTGTCGTCACCGTTTCGGCTCCGTCCCGCTCGATCACCAGTTGGTCGTAGCGCACGCTCAGCCGCGCCGCACTCTCGCTGATCTCTACAATGCGTTCAGTCACCGACGGGGTTCACCTCCCCCAGCGGCCCCACTTCCACCTTTCGGCAGCCCCAAATACGCAACTGATCCTCCGTGCGTAGCCGCACCCATTCGTTCGTCTTTTTCAGATCAGTGATCGGTCGTGCATCCGTGTGTCGCGCGAAGACAAGATCTCCCTCACTGATTCCGTGGACCACCAACAGGTTTCTCTCCTTCCTCTTCTCGTCCCACATCTCCACCATGTCTCCGCCCATCAGCGAGAACTGGAACTTCCAGTCAGGCGAGTCCGGCAGGAATTTCTCGATGACCGGCTTCTTCCTCCTTAGTCGCTCCACCGCGTCCAGCCGGCTCACTACCATTCCTTCCCACCGGTCCTTCCCCCGTTTTTCCGTCGCGAACAACGCAATGTGGTGGTTCCCTCCCGTCACCACCTGCCGTTCCCGGGTTCCTGACCCAATCGGCTGCGGCTTTTCCTTCACCCGCAGCCGCACCCGCCGGATCGGAATCCGTGCTCCGCTCTTCGCCACCAGGTATGGCCAGTTGTTTTCCAGCTTCTTGGCGTTGTTCCCCACCTCCGCCAGTTTCGCCGCCACCGCTGCCCGCACTTTCGGGTCCACGATGGCTGCGAGCTGCGCCTGGCTCACGGTTCCCTTGCTGCTCAGCAGGTGCACCGGCTTTCTTACGTGGGCTGTCCCATCGCTCCTCACCTTGCTGTAGTTCGTCTCTTCGTGCAGCGGCCCGTGCAGCTTGTGTTCCAGCCGGTGTGACACGTGAATCCCGAGAATCTGTGGCCGCACTTTCTCCACGAAATCCACCCACGGCGGCTGCAAGCTCTTGCCCGAGATACGCGCGTTTCCCGTCGGCCCTTGCGCCGATGCCCGGCTCAACTCCTGGATGATTCCTGGCGAACTCAGCGCAATTACCACCGCATCCACGGCGTGGTGCCGGTGATCGGTGCGGGGCTTTCCTTTGCTCCCGTCCGGCGCCGGCGCGCCCCCTTCCCGCAGAATCGCTTCTAATCCCCACGCTCGCCGCAGCGTCGCCGTCACCATCCCCGAGGACGAATACACCGCCCGCCGCGTCTCCCCGTTCCCTTGCACATCCCGCCCGCCATACAGTTCGCCCACATACCGCGCCGCCAGCTTGCTCACGTAGCGCGTGTCCTGCAGCCGCCGCGCGGTGAACGCCTTCATCTCGTCCGCGCTCTTCAGTTCAAACCGCTCCAGTTTGGCCCGGTTCTTCAGCTTCCGGACTCTTTCCAGCAGCGCCTTCCAACTTTCTTCATCGCCGCCAAAGGCCTCAAACGGCGTCCGGCTGTGCTTCAGCGCATTGCACTCCCGGCAGGCCAGTGTCTTGTTCCCAAACGAATCATCTGGGAACCGGCTCTTCGGCAGGATGTGTTCCACCTGCACGCCACCGTCCCCGTTGAACAGGGCCGCCAGCGTCCCTAGGCTCCGCCCGCAGTAAACGCAAATGCCGCCGCACTCCCCGTGCAGCAGCGCCATCTCCTTGTCTTTGCTCTTCGGCTCGGTCATTCCCGTTTCTTTCGTGATCGCAGCCGCCGCACCCTCCCGCCGCTTCTCCTGTTCCCGCATCCCCTTCCATGCCAGATACCGTTGCTCGGCATTCGACTTCAAATCGCGCGCCAGCTCGATCCGGGTTTCCTGCGGCTTGCCATGCTTCCTCACAATCGCGTTGACCACTTTCTTCAGTTCCGTCAGCGCCCGTTTCACGGCGGGGTTCGGGATTTGCGGCAGCACGTCCTCGACCGGCGGCAGAAAATCTTTCGCTTCTCCTCCCGAAAAACGGTTCCCGTACACATCCGTCTCCGCCGTCTTAAACGGCACACCCTCCTCCATCCGCGGCAAAATCTTTCGCAGCGCCTTCAGCGACAAACGGCTGTAACCATCCTCCGGTTCTGTGTCCGCCAGCACCATCGCCTGCTCCGGCGTGAGCTCAAACTTCAGCTCGGCCACTTGCCGCATCTCTTCTTCGCTTTCCGTGCGCATCCATTTCCCAACCACTCGCTGCCGTTCGCGTTCCTCTATGGCGGCCCAGCGGTAGCCGAACGCTTTCAGCATCGTTGCCGCCGTCCGGTTTCCCCGCAGCTTCCTCTCGCCCCCGCGCTCCAGGTTCAGCCGCACTTCTTTCGCCAGGCCTAGCAGTTTCCGGATGGCTGCGAAAGTAAGGTCACCTTTGTTCTCCAGTTCCTGCGCCAGCTTCTGCCGCTGCTCTGCCGTCAGGTCGTGCTCGGCGAAATCTGCCGTCACGTACTTCAGGTCGTTCACCTTCTGCAGCAGCCGGAAACGCTGCGCCTCCAGCGACGCCACCGGCGCCCGCTTTTCCCCGCGCTCCAGTTCGCACTCGCCGATCGCCCCCGCATTCATCGCGATCGGGCGCTGGAAAAACAGCAGGCGCCGCACCCGTTCCCTGAACTCCGCCGTAAGCACGCTCGCGTGGAACTCTGACTGCCTCGCCCAGATTTTCTCGAACTCTTCCTCATACATCTTTCGCCCCGTCCATCGGTCTCGGATGCGCGCCTCCGTGGGATCTCGGCCCGCAAAATACTCCCCCAGGGTCCGGGCTCTGCTCGTCTCGATCTCCCGCGCCAGGTTCGCAATCTCCGCTTTCACCTGGCTCTTGTCCCCCGCGTCCTTCTTGGTCGCCTTCTTCCCCTCTTCCTCCGCCTTTGCCTTCAGGCTGCGTCCCTCTTTCCGGTTACTCTTGAACCCCCGCCGCTGGCCCAATTGATAGAGCACCCGTCCCAGTTCATCCAGTTCCAGCCTTTCGTCCAGCGCGCGCCCCCGCATCAGGTACGGCAGCACCTGTTCAAAGCGATGGTCGGCGGAGATCGCCCGCAGCTTCGTGCGCCATCTCGCCCTAAGCTCTTGGTCGAGCTGCTCCAGACTCGCGTGCCGGCCGGCGCTGTCGCATGCCGTCCCAGGCAGCAGCCCCGCGTCTTGCAACGCGCGAAATAGATCGCGCGCCCGCGCCGCCCGCCGCCGGATTTGCCGCCGCTGCAGCCGCGCCATCCGCCGCTGCACGTTCTTCGACGAGCCTTCCTCGCCCTTCATGAATTTGTTTGGATCCACTCCCGGGTCAAATACCCGCACTCCGCAATCCACCAGCATTTTTCCGCCCCGGTCTAACAGCGCCCATCCCACCGAAGCCGAACCGAGGTCGAGTCCCAGCGTGTATGCATTCGCTCTTTGTGCCATGTAGCCTCCTTGACAAGATGCCTGGGCCCAGTTACTGTCGGCTTAGTGTACTTGAGCGGCGATTGCTGGCCGTATTCTAGTAAGCTTTCGTCGTAAGGTATCGCCAAAAGCGTAACCTCGGAACGCCCTCTCGGGGGCGTTTCTTTTTTGCAACAACCCGGCGCTCGGGCAACCCCCGCCGAATACCAGTAGCCCAACCCGCAATCTGAGATCTACAATCTGAAATCCATGGACTCCGCCCGCATCGCCGCCCTGCTCCAGCCTTTTCTCGGCGACGCGGTTCTCTCCCCCCAGCAACTGGCCGATATATCTATCTACATCGATCTACTACTCAGCTGGAACGCCCGCATCAACCTCACCGCCGTCCGCCAGCCCGACGAGATCGTTACCCGCCACTTCGGCGAATCTTTCTTCGCCGCCCGCCACCTCTTCCCGCATGGTTCGTATCAGGGCACGGCTTCAGCCGTGCCGGAAAGTCGCCCTGACAAACGCGCCTTCAGGCGCGGGGACGCGGCCACTCCAGGCAGCTTGGCTGACCTCGGCTCCGGCGCCGGCTTCCCCGGACTTCCCATCAAGCTCTGGGCCCCCACCCTCCACGTCACCCTCATCGAATCAAACCAGAAGAAGGTGGCCTTCCTCCGCGAAGCCCTCCGCGCCCTGAAATTGACGAGTAATAAATCGACCGCCATCGATGTATTCCCCGCCCGCGCCGAAGCTCTCGTAAACAAAGCTCTCGTAAACGAAGCTCTGGGCCGCCAATTCGACGTGGTCACCCTCCGCGCCGTCGAGCGCTTCGAGCGCGCCCTCCCCGTCGCCGCCGCGCTCACCGCCCCCGCCGGCTGCCTCGCCCTCCTCATTGTGGAGGACCAAGCCACTGCAGTTCCGCCGCAGCTCCCCGCCTTCACCTGGGACACTCCCCTTCGTGTGCCTGCCTCCGCTCGCCGCGTCCTGCTCGTCGGTCGCCGTAGCATCTGACAGTGGGAGAAGTCCCCGAACTAGCCCGCTCGGACCTCGGCCAACAACTGCCCAGCCCACCCAAAGTGGGACGTCAGCTCTTCTCACCGCCCTTCCCCAGGAATCATCCTCGACACGGAATCCGAAGAGGCAAGCATCAGCCAAGTCACCCTGTGGAGCAGCACCGCCGTTTCCACCCGAAAATTCGCGCCTGTGGTAAACCAGTATGCCTCCTTTTACCGGTTAGGTGGCCCAGCCATCCCAACCCTAACCGCGCCCCTCCCACCAAACGCTCAGGCCCTCCAAGTCCCACCCGCTCCAGCCCCGAACCAAGACAGTAAACCAGCCCATAGGCCCGAACCACACTAGTAAACAAGTGGGAAACATTCCCACAATTTCCCCAATTAACTCGGGATTATCACCACAGACGAGCCAGCTAAACCAGCCAAAGTGGGACGATGTGGCAGTCTTGACCAAAATCTCCAAGTCAACGTTCCGCCGGAACATAGACGCGATTGCGTGCAAATCATCGCTATGTTCCGCCGGAACATCCGGCAGCCCAGGCGAACAAGATCAACCCAAGTGTTCCGCCGGAACATTGTGCAAGTTGCACCAACATTCGGCATTGCGTTTCAATTTCGCACACGATATTCTCCGCCTATCTCTCGGCATCTCCCGGACTTCGATGGCAAAAGTGATTGCGGTAGCCAACCAGAAAGGTGGCGTCGGCAAGACTACGACTGCCATCAACTTGGCGGCGTCGTTCGCCGCCGCGGAAGTCAACAGCCTGCTCATTGATTGCGATCCGCAATCGAATGCCACCAGCGGGCTTGGCCTGATCAAAGATCCGGATCGGGTCAACACTTACGACGTGCTCCTGGGCGCAGCTTCGGCGGAGCAGGCGCTGCAGGCCACCGAACTCGAGCAACTCTGGCTGATTCCCTCGCACAAGAACTTGATCGGCGCGAACCTGGAGCTGGTCGCGGCGGAGAGGCGTGAGTTCCGGCTGCGCGATGCGCTGGCGCCACTGCGCGAGCGCTTTCAGTACGTGGTGCTGGACTGCCCGCCCGCGCTGGACCTGTTGACTCTGAACGCGCTCGTCGCGGCCGACTCGGTTTTGATCCCCATGCAGGCGGAGTACTTCGCACTCGAAGGGATCAGCGAGCTGCTGGACACTATCGAGCGGATTCGGGCGGCGCTGAATCCTCAGCTGGAGATTGAAGGCGTGGTGCTCACCATGCTGGATGAGCGAACCAACCTGGCGCAGCAGGTGATCGCGGAGCTGAAGAAATTTTTTGGGGAGCGGCTGCTGACCACCTCGGTGCCGCGGAACATTCGGTTGGCGGAAGCGCCCAGTCACGGGAAGCCGGCGTTGCTCTACGACGTGAGGTCGCGGGGCGCGGAGAGTTATATCCGGCTGGCCAAGGAAATTCTGGGGAGACATATGGCGCAGGCGGTGGAGTTGGAGCAGGCGGGATAGATCGATTGAGATCGATATAGTTCGACGAATTGAGAAGCGATTGTAGAAGTCAGATTGCAGATTGCAGAAGTGAAGGCAAGTCCTAAAACGCAGAGGACGCGGAGAAAGGCCGCAGAGAACGCAGAGACAACCATTGGCTGCTAGTGAGAAAAGCTTTAACCACTAAGGGCACGAAGGGGCACCACGGCCACGGATTTTACGGATTTACACGGATTTTGGATCGGCGTCAGATTTCAGAAAGGCGGAGCAGGCGATGACGATGGCGGCGGAGAAGGTGACGGACAAGACGCTCGTAGAAAAGGCTGCGGTGGAGAAGAGCGTGACGGAGAAAAGGGTGGCCGAGAAAACCGTGGTCGAGAAGCGGCGGGCTTTGGGGAGGGGACTGGAGTCTTTGTTGCCGGGGCCGCGGGCGGTGCCGTTGCCGGTGAGTGTTCCGGCGGCTGATCAGGCGGCGGACCTCGAACCTGCCGGGCTACACCCGGATGGACGGCCGGGGGCCCTTCGCCCTTCGGCTCAAGGGCAGGCTTCCGTCCCCACACAAGACGCGGCGGCAGCGGCTGACGTCGTGGCTGAGATCATTCCCGGAATTCAGGCGCAGGCGGCGGTGGGGGACCAGGTGCTGCACGTGCGGCTGGACCAGCTGGAACCGAATCCGTATCAGACGCGGTCGCGGATGTCGGAAGAAGATCTGGAGGAGTTGGCGGAATCGATTCAGGCGAATGGCGTTCTGCAGCCGGTGATTGTGCGTCTGAAGAAAGATAGTCCGAAAGGCGACACGCGCTATGTGCTGATTGCGGGCGAGCGGCGGTGGCGGGCATCGCAACTGGCCAAGCTGGAGACAATTCCGGCGATGGTGCGGCAGGTCAGCAATCAGCAAGCGATGGAGATGACCATCATTGAAAACCTGCAGCGGCAAGACCTGAACTGCATGGACCAGGCGCGGGCGTTCAGCCGCATGAGCCAGGAGTTTGGGTTGACGCAGGAGGAGATTGGGCGGCGGACGGGATGTGCGCGCGAGACGGTATCGAACTACATGCGGCTGCTGAAGTTACCGGGACGGGTGCAGGGGTATCTCGACCAGGGGCAGATTGACTTCAGCCACGCGCGGCTGCTGCTGCGACTGCAGGACCCGGCGGTGATGGAGCGGATGGCAGAGCGGGTGATCACGAAACATTTGTCGCCGGACCAGTTGGAGTGGATCGTGATGGACATCAACTTGCCGGTGGAAGGGTCGGTGGAAGCGCGGCGGTCGGCACGATGGGTCGACCCAAATGTGCGGGCAGCGCAAACCGACTTACAACGGTTGCTGGGAGTGCGAGTAAAAATCCGCGACCGGCGAGGGAAAGGGAAGATCACGATTGAGTATGCGTCGTTGGAGGATTTTGATCGGGTGATCACGATGTTGAAGGGGAAGAGGGAGTAGCTGAGAGCTGTCAGCTATCAGCTTTCAGTTTTGGTTAGGCGGGGCTGCCCGGCGGAGCCCCCGTGGTGCGAACGGTATTGCCTCCCACCCTTGCAAACAGCGCGAGGATGGGGCACCGCCCAGGGTTCTGGTGCTGGCAAAAGGCTGGGCCACCCGCCCCGGCTGAGGCGTTGCGTGTGAAATGCCCGGGTCATTTTCCTTTGCGGGTCACGTTGGCGCGGAGGAAGGCGGCAAAGGCCTGCTCCTTGAGCGTGCCCGCGGCCAGCGCAAACATCATTTGGGCAGCAGCCTCTTCGCTGGCGTGGAAGCGGTAGCTGTTGAGTTCCAGAAAAAGAACGCTGACCAAGAAACCAGTGCGCTTGTTGCCGTCCACAAAGGGATGGTTCTGGACAATGCCCGCCGCGTAAAGCGCCGCGAGGGCAATCGCATCCGGAGCCCTGGAGTAGGCGAAATGCTGCTGGGGCCGCGCCAACGCCGATTGCAGCAGACCTTGATCGCGCACGCCGCCGGCACCGCCGTGCATCTCGATCAGTTGCTCATGGATGGCGAGTGCGTCGCGCTCCTCAATCCAGACCGGTTCCTTCATTTGGCCAGCGCGCGCAGCGTGTTGCGATAGCGGCCCATGATGTCCGCCGCCTTCTTCATCTTCTTTTCGAAGGCAGGGTCATAAGGAGTGAGGCGGTAGCTGCCATCAGCGGTTTCAATGAGGAAAAGCCGTTCGCCGTCGCCAAGGTTGAGTCGGCCAATAACCTCCTTGGGCAGGAGCACTCCCAGCGAGTTCCCGACCCTTCGCACCTTGAGTTCGATCATGGCAGACCTCCGATAGTGTTATTACGAGTGTAATAACATGAACTGCGCGAGTCAAGCCCGTGGCTAGTCGGCAGGGTTTCTGGGATCGTGGGGGCGCGGCGGAGTCCCGTTGGTGCCGAGAGTCTGCCTCCCACGCTCGCAAACAACGCGAGGATGGGGCACCCCGGGGTGGCTGGCGCTAGCGAAATTCAAAATCAAAAGGGTGGGCCAACCGCCAATTTTGATTTATGCATGTAGCGCCAACTCCGGGATGGAGCACCCGCCAAAAGACCGGGTTACGTCCCGTCTGTCCCCACGTTTCCCCCTGCGCAGCAATCGAACTGCCCCACTCAAGCCAAAAGAGGGCTTGAGTGGGCCACCCGCCAACTTCGGGATGGAGCGCCCGCCAAAAGACCGGGTTACGTCCCGTCTGTCCCCAGGTTTCCGTAAGGCTGTCCCCACGTTTCCGTCCCCCCGGAGCTGGCGCACCAAAACCGACTTGCCACCACAGGAGGCGGCAGGGTAGAACAACTAGGCCTTATCTCAAATGGGCGTGCGAAAAGGAGCAACTATGGACGTGTTGACGATAGTTCGAGTCGTCGCAGTCGTCTGTATAGGTTTGCTGGCTGGCATCTTTTTAGGGCATCGCGCAGGCGCGTACTATGCCCTACAGAAGCTCAGCCCATCAAGCTTCGTGCAGTTTCAGCAGGTTGTGCATGTGCATTTCGTTAGGTTCATGCCGCCGTTAGTCTTGACTGCCCTGTTGACAGCACTAGTATGGCTGCTGATGGTCAGGTCGCGGTGGACAACGGCGGAGTTCTGGCTCATCGCAGTGTCCACGTGCGGAATCGTGCTCATCGCTGCAATGACTCGCGCTGTAAACGTTCCCCTTAACAATCGGCTCATGACTTGGGACATCACCGCTCCGCCAAGCAATCTGAGGGAGGTGTGGGCACCTTGGGATCGTGTTAACACGGTCCGCGCTTTTCTTGCGACCGGAGCCCTTATTTTCGAGGCTGTGGCCTTGAGTCTAAGGGCCTCGACTGGTCGGCTTTGAGTCTTGCAACGTGCCGCGCCTCACAAGGCGCTGCAGTGGCTTATTGGGATGAGTTGTAGTCCTGGACGGGCCACTTTCGTTGGCCGGTTTTGAAGCGATCACTGAGGTTTTCCCCTGGACTGAAGTCCGGGGCTAAGGCACGAGGCCAGCTTACGCCCGAGAACCGCCCCACTCAAGCCAAAGGCGGGCTTGAGTGGGCCACCCGCCTTTACGACAGTCTCCGCACCGGACGCTAATCTTCCAGTGCTTGCCGCATTTCGGCATGCGTGGCTCGGGCAAGTTACTTTGGTGAGTCTATTTTCGGACGAAGTGGCACCCGAATCGGCATAAACTCAAGCTGAATCCCTGCAAGCCAACAGGAGCCTCCCCCGACATTTCCAGTCGCTGGTTGGGATTCGTGTGCGGGAGGGCCATGTGAACTTTGTCGTCCTAGACGTTGAGACTGCTAACCCTGATCTGTCGAGTATTTGCCAAATCGGTGTAGCCACCTTCCGAAACGGCGCTATCCACAACAAGTGGCAGTCCTTGATAAACCCTCAGGATGAATTTCATGCGATCAACATCTCAATTCATGGCATTGACGAGGAGGCCGTGAAAAACGCACCTACTTGGGCGGATGCGTTCCCGGTCGTTTGTTCGCTGTTACGGGACAGCATAGTGGTCAGCCACACGCCATTTGACCGGGTCGCCGTTACTCGCGCTTGCGAGCGATACAAACTCGAATGGTGCTCCTGTCGCTGGCTTGATTCCGCCAGAGTTGTCCGGAGGGCTTGGCCGATGTTCTCCCAGTCCGGATACGGCCTCTCGAATGTTGCCGCGCATTTCTGCATTCAGTATCGGGAGCACGATGCGCTGGAGGATGCACGGTGCGCAGGGGAGATTCTGCTACGCGCCATTACCGAAACGGGTGTGTCAGCCGACCAATGGCTCAAGCGGGTGGAACAACCGATTGGCTGCTTGGGCGCTCAGGGAATCCGGCGTGATGGCAATGCGGATGGGCCGCTTTTCGGCGAGGTGCTAGTGTTCACGGGGACTTTGTCGATGCCGAGGCGAACGGCGGCAGATGTTGCCGCAGATGCCGGGTGCCGCGTTGACAGTGGCGTGACCAAGCACACGACTCTGCTCGTAGTTGGCGACGAGGATGTGCGGAGACTGGCTGGCCACGATAAGAGTTCCAAGCACCGGAAAGCGGAGGAGTTGATTGCCAAGGGCCAGCCGATCCGGATTCTTGCCGAGAGCGATTTTCGACGGGTCGTTTTGCGTTCAAATGCTGCGGCTGGAGGTCGTTGTCGCTAGACGCCTTTGCTCTGCAACCATCGCTTCTCGTTTTGCTTCTGTGAAGAAACCTGGGGACAGACGGGACGTACCCCAAGTTCTAATTCGCAAGACCGGTGAACATCCCGTCTGTCCCCAGGTTTCTCCCTCGATGGCGGGAAGGGTGCCCCCCGCCCACACGGGCGTTTTTCGGTCGCGGGCAGCCGGGTGCCCTTGTGGGGCGTGTGGGGAAAGAGAGTCGCGAATGGCAGGCCCTTCGCCATTCGGCTCAAGGGCAAGCTCTGAGGGCCTGCCCTGATACGGACCCCTGCGAGGCGTGGGTTGGGAGTTGTGGCTTTTTCCCCGGACTGAAGTCCGGGGCTACCGGGCGGGGGCGATAGCCTTTTTCCGGGAGTGGGCGCCCTTCGGGCGCGTTAGAGAGACTCGTTCGCTTACCCCGGACTTACGTCCGGGGCTTTCCAGTGCCGCCCCTTTCGGGGCTGTTGTTTGTGCGACGCGTGGTTCGGGGCCTTAGCTAGCGCGCTTGCTAGTCTCGGACTCCATCCATGAACGCACGCAGTTTGCGGGAGCGGGAGGGGTGGCGGAGTTTGCGGAGGGCTTTGGCTTCGATTTGGCGGATGCGTTCGCGGGTTACGGCGAACGACTGGCCTACTTCTTCGAGCGTGTGTTCGCTGCCGTCCTCGAGGCCGAAACGCATTTTGATGACGCGCTCTTCGCGCGGAGTCAGCGTGCGCAAGACTTGGCCCGTCTGATCTTTCAGATTGACGTTGATGACGGCGTCGGCGGGGGAGACGATGGCGCGGTCTTCGATGAAGTCGCCTAGATGCGAATCTTCCTCTTCGCCGATGGGCGTCTCCAGCGAAATTGGTTCCTGAGCAATCTTGAGAACTTTGCGCACTTTGGCCACGGGGATGTCCATGCGCTTGGCGATTTCTTCTGACGTCGGTTCGCGTCCCAGCTCTTGCACCAGTTGGCGCGAGGTGCGGATGAGCTTGTTGATGGTCTCGATCATGTGCACCGGAATGCGGATGGTGCGGGCCTGGTCGGCGATGGCGCGCGTGATGGCCTGGCGAATCCACCAGGTGGCGTAGGTAGAGAATTTGTAGCCGCGACGGTATTCGAACTTGTCGACAGCTTTCATCAGGCCGATGTTGCCTTCCTGAATGAGGTCGAGGAACTGCAAGCCGCGGTTGGTGTATTTCTTGGCGATGGAGACGACGAGACGGAGGTTGGCCTCGATGAGCTCGCGCTTGGCGTGCTCGGCGTCAATGTCGCCCTGAATAATCTCGCGTTGCGTGCGCTTGAGGTCCTGAAAAAGCACGCCTGCTTCGGCTTCCAGCTTTTCCAGTTCGGAGCGCAGATGGCGCGACTGGCGGCGGTATTCCTTTTTCTGTTCTTCGTTGCGGGTGGCGTCGGACTTTTTTTCGTAGTTCTGCGCCTGGCGATCGAGCGAGCGCATGCCGTCCACGGTCTTGTTCACGCGCTCGTTCAGACGTTTGCGTTCGTTGTTGGTGAAGCCGAGCTTGCGGACGGCGAGTGACACCTTCACGATGGCGCGAGCGAGATGGCGGCGCTGGCGGCGGTGACCTTTGGGATTCTTCTTCTGCGAAACGTCCTGGAATTTTTCCTGCAGATGGCCCGCCTTTTTGTAAAGCTTGGCCATATCGTCAATCTTGCCGGTGAAACCCTTCAGGCGGTTCTGCAGAATTTCTTCGGTGATTTCTTCTTCGTCGAAGGTGACCACTTCCTTGATGGAACGCACGCCCTTCTTCAGGTCTTCACCCATGGCCAGGAGTTCGCGGATGACGATGGGGGAACGGGAGAGGGCTTTGAGGACGCGGTTCTGTCCGCGCTCGATGCGCTTGGCGATTTCGACTTCGCCTTCGCGCGTGAGCAGCGGAACGGTGCCCATCTCGCGCAAATACATGCGGACGGGGTCGTTGGTTTTTTCCAGCGCGCCAGGGGTGAGGTCGAGCTCGACGTCTTCGCCGGCCTCCTCGGCCTCCTCGAACTTGCGGTCCTTGGGGCTCTCCAAAATGTCGATGCCCTGGGTGCCGATGGTGGTGAGCAGGTCATCGAGATCGTCCGGCGACTGCACGTCGTGGGGGATCAGGTCATTCACCTCGTTGTAGGTGAGATAACCTTTCTCTTTGCCGGTATCAATCAACTTCTTGATATCGTCGAACTTATCTTCCAATGCCAAAGGGTCAACCTCTCCAAATTTGGGTCCGTGGAGGACCGTGCGCGCCATTTACGGTGGGAACTGGGCAGCGGAATGCGCCCGAGCCAAAACCCTACAAGTTTAGCATGGCATAGAGAACTTCGGCCAAAACCAGGATTGTCCGCTCGGAAACGCAGTCCACCTTATTACCTTAGATGGCGGCCGGGGCGGTAAAGTTTCAAGGTGGCGGGGGCGAAAAAGGGCTAGGCCGCACCGGCGTTCTCAACCACGGCGGGATCGCCCAAAAGCCGCTTCAGGCGGACTTTCTCGGCGCTGAGTTCGGCGAGGCGGCTGGGGTCATTGCGGCGAACCGCGTCCTGCAGGTCGCGCTGCACGGTCTCCAGACGGCGGCGCACGGTCATGCGGCGCAGGGCCTTGACGGCGCCTTCGAGCAGCTCCGGGGTCAGTTCTTCTTCTTCGCGGATGAGGATGGCGGCGAGGGTGCGGCGGTCAGACTCAGAAAGCGGCAAGTCCATGGCGTGCGTGCCCTGCGATACACCTTCGAGCAGCGCCAGTAGAAGCGATTCCGAGGCCAAGCCTTCATGCAAAGGTTCGTGATGCAGCGCGAACTGCGCCTGGCGAGCGGGATCGAATTCCTCGTCTGCTCCCTCGCGCGCGGAGACGTGGCGGCCGTGCAACATTTCCGGCGCCGACGCCAGGGCCCGGATCAAAATGCGCTCGGCATCGGTGATTTGCGCTTCGGCGGGCATTTTCACCACTTTGGTGGCGCGGTTGGAGGCAGTGTGACGCAACTCTTGCCGCAGAATGGCGGAGTCAATCTGCAATTTGTGAGCGATCTCCTGCGCCAGTTCGTCGCGGACGATGCGGCTGGGGACGCGCTGGATGTGAGGCAGGAGATAATTCACCGCCTTTACTTTGCTCTCGGCGCTGCGCCCGCCAAACTGCGCCCGCGCGCGCTCGATCAAGTATTCAAAATAGCGTTGGGAATTCTTGAGCGCCTGGGCGTAAGCGTCTTTGCCTTTGCGGCGGATGTAGAGGTCGGGATCGAAACCGGGCTCAAGGGTCAACACTTTTATCTGAAATTCTTCCTCGACCAGCAATCCGAGCGTGCGTTCGGTGGCTTTGGCGCCGGCGGTGTCGGGGTCGAAATTCACCACAACATTCTTGGTGAAGCGGCCGAGCAAACGGGCCTGCAACTCGGTGAAGGCGGTGCCGGAACTGGCCATGACGTTGTGGAATCCGGCGGCGTAGACGGAAATGCAGTCCATCTGGCCCTCGACCAGAATGGCGTAGTCGAGCTTGCGCATGGCCTCTTTGGCCAGGTCGAGGTTGAAGAGCACGCGGGATTTCGAGTAGATCGGTGTCTCCGGCGAGTTGAGATATTTGGGGCCGGATTTTTCGTCGGTGGCGAGCGTGCGTCCGGTGAAGGCGATGACTTTGCCGGTTTCGCTGGTGATGGGAAACATCACGCGGTTCCGAAAGCGGGAGTAGATGGCGGCTTTGCCGCGGTCGGGGCGCGTGTCGCTGGTTTTTTCTGCCGTCTTTTCATCGGCGCGAGTGTCGGCGGCGGCCTCGGCGGCATCGTTTTTTTTAGCTGGAGTGGAGGGTGGAGAAGGCTCAGTTAAAGCGACGGGGGTTGGGGGCGGGCCGCTGTCGTCCTGCTTCCAGGCAAACAAGCCGCTGGCGCGCAGAGTTTCTTCGTCGTATTTGGCTTTGAGCAGATCGCGCAGGATGAAACCCGAGTCAGGGGCAAAGCCGATGCGGAAGCGGGCGATCATTTCGTCGTTGAGGCCGCGACCGGCAAGGTATTCGCGGGCGCGGGCGCCTTCAGGCCGGCGCAACTGCTCGCGGAAAAAATCACAGGCGCGCTCGTGGACTTCCATGAGCACGGTGCGCAGCCGGGCTTCCTGCGCCTCGGCAGGAGAGCTGAAGGTTGTTTTGGGTAGCGGAATGCCAAACTTCTGCGCGACGGCGCGGACGGCTTCGGGGAAAGTGATGTTTTCAAGTTTCTGGACAAACGAAAACACGTCACCGGAGGCGCCACAGCCGAAGCAGTGAAAGAACTGGCGGGTGGCATGGACGGAAAACGACGGCGTCTTTTCGTTATGGAACGGACAGAGTCCGGAAAAATTCTGCGCCCCGGCTTTGCGCAGCTTTACATACTCTCCGACCACGCGAACAATGTCGGCCTGCTGCTTGACGGTATAGGCGAAATCGCCGGGGTTGGCCATGGGAGTGTAATGCTAACTCTACCGAAGCATCACCTTCAGACTGAGCACATTGTTGCTGACGGGAACGAAGCGCCTGCGGAAAAGCTGTGAATTACGTGGAATGAGAGTGGAAATGTGGCGGGAAGCGTTTGCCGGGTTGAGAGGGCGGGCCAGCCCCCGACGGGTCTCTGAAGGCTTTCCTCGCCTAGCCAAGTTGAGTCTGGGTGTCCGAGATCTGGTCAAATCTCTCCAAAAGGGACTTGATCTCAGTTTCGGCGAAGGTCTGGCAATCGGAGTAGAGCTTCGTCAATAAGGCTGGCAGCGTCGCCATGAGAAAGGGGAGAGCCTGCTCAAATTCCAAGAATGCGCTGCGAAAAGAGCGGACTCTCTGTAAATTCTCGTTCACTCGCATTCCTCGTTCGGTTGGATTCTCCCAAATACTGCTCCAATACTGGCAGGTGCGACATGGCGCACCGCAATGGGTACCGTCGTGAGACAAGAACGACTCCCAGCCTGACCTCGCCAGCGAGAGAATCCTCAATGAATCATCCCGGCGCTTTTCACTGTTACATTTTCTGCACGCCACCAACACGTTGCCAGGCACGTGGAGGCCCGAACGATAACGATTCATGCCGTCGAGATGTTCAACCACGGACTCAGTGTTCGTCAGATCGCAAGAGCAATATGGACATCGGTTACTAAACCGCTCGCGGACAAGGTTTTCGTATTCATCGCCATCGACCTTAACTGGCCAGTCCTGGCTGATCCTGCGACTCAGTTCGTGAAGAAACATGCTGATCAGCTTGTTTGCCACGTCTGATTTAGCCCTGCGTGTGGCAGAGCGTAGTTTATGCATGCGGTCTTTCACCGCGTTTTATCCCCCAAAAGCCAATTGACATCCACGCCCAGTGCTTCCGCAAAAGCCTTGAGTTCGTAGTCAAGAACGTGGCGGTGATTGTTTTCGATTTTGGCGACTGCGGCTCGATCAAGTTGGATTCCAAGCCCAGCGAGTCTTCCTGAAAGGGCATCCTGCGTTAGCGCTGGCTTGCTCTGACGCGCCTCAGCCACGCGCCTGCCAACGACATTTTTCCGCACAGGCTTTCTTTTCACACGGAGAGAGTATCTTTCCGTACAGGCCGGGGGTGTTCTAGACTAGAACATCAGCAATGGAGTTTAGAGACGTGAAGAGTGTGCGTGAGAACTTCAGTCGTCCCTCCGGGACTGGCTCGGTGGTCCGACTTTCCCCCGGCGCTGAAGCGCCGGGCTATTGGCAGACGCCCCTCCGGGGCTGATTCCGGCGTGCTCGTCCCACCACTTCCACCGAGAAGCAGTTCTCACGCACACACTGAAGCTCCAAGAAAATGAGAGAGGATACAGCAGAAAATGCGCAAACCCAGACAGAAGGCAGACGACTGGACTGAGATAGCCCGCGCACTGGATTCGAAGACGAAAGAAATCCGAGAGCGTGGCCACGGGGGGAGATGGGGAAAGACCAAACCCTTTTCCGAAGCCGCCAGATGGGCAGTTCATGTGCGGCGGATCATGGATGAGATCGCCCTTTTCGTAGGCGGCAACTAGCGTTTTGGCTGTAGGGGACCACCGCGCGTCCTATATGAACCTGGTGCCGGTGTATCGAATTCTCGGTTGGAGTGAACAGATGAATCGACAAATCCTGACAAGACGAGACTGGGAGGAAGTCTTTTACGCCCTAAACCTCAAACTTGCCGAAGTCGAAAAGGGCAACTACGACGAGGTACCGGGAGACGTAAATCGTCCCGACTCCGAAACCGCGCGATGGGCAGCCCATCTCAGGCGGATCATGCGCAAAATCGAGCGTGCACCGACGAACTGAAGCGACAAGCATTGTCCTGCTGGCCTGGCCGCCTTCACTCAGCATCAAAATCCACCCCACGAGGCGCTGCGGCCAGAGCCGCGCCAAGCTCGTCGTCTTCCCGGAGTTCAGCGTCGGACATCTGCTCGTAGTAGCGGGCGGTTTCCCGTTCGAGTTCTGTGGGTTCGCGGTGTGGGCGCGGTTGCTTTTGTGTCTTCGTCTTGTTGCTCTTCTTTTGCGGCATAACCTGACCTAGTCCCATAACAATTCCCCGACGCGATTCTGTCGCGCCCGCAGGGGCTAAAGTGTGTGCGTGAGAACTTCAGTCGTCCCTCCGGGACTTACTCGGTGGTCCCACTTTCCCCCGGCGCTGAAGCGCCGGGCTATTGGCAGACGCCCCTCCGGGGCTGATTTCAGCCGTTCTCGCCCAACATCTCCAACGAGAGAGTAGTTCTCAACCACACTCTAAAGCCCGCATTGCTTATGGCTCTCAGCGGCACGCCTGGAAGGCGTGCCCTGATACAAAACCGTTTGTGCGCCCAGTTCTCACCCTACGAAGATCCTACCCACGCAGCTCGACCATCGTAGCCCCGGCTCCGCCTTCTTTCTGCGGTGGTTCCGAGATGGTGGCTACGTGGGGATGGCTTTGCAGGAATTGGCGGAGGGCTTTGCGGAGGATGCCCATGCCGCTGCCGTGGACTACGCGGACGCGCTCGAGGCCGGCGAGGAAAGCGTGGTCGAGGAATTTTTCTACTGCGCTGGTGGCTTCGTCGACGGTTTGGCCGATGACGTTGATTTCTCCGGGCGCGGTGGCGGCTTCATTTTCCAGAGTGACGGAAATGCCGCGGGCGCGGGCGGCTTGCACGGGTGAGGCGGTGGCGCGGGCCAGGACTTCGGCGATGTCGTCGCGCGCAATCTTCATTTTCATGGCGCCGACCTGGACTTCGAAATGCTTTTCGTCCACCTTGCGGGTGATCAGCGCGGTACGGCCCATGGACTTCAGCTTCACCGTGTCGCCTTCTGAGACCTGCTTGACTACTTGCGGCTGAGCGTTGGGGTCGCCTTGGTCGGCGCCGGTGGTGTGGGCCACTACGGTGGAATCAAACTGCTCGCGAAACTCGCGGCGTGCTTTGGCGATGCGGCGCTCGGATTCTTTGGAAAGCTTTTGGGCGGCGGCACGGTCCTGAATCGCGTTGACGGCTTCGCGGGCGTGGTATTCCAGATCGCGCAACACGGATTCGAGTTTCTTCTCCAGTTCGCGGATTTTCTCTTTCTGCTCGCGCAGACCGTCGGTTGCCAGGCGTGATCTTTCGCGCACCAAGTCTTCTTGTTGCAGACGCACGCGGGCGCGCTCGGCATCGAGTTCGCGTAAGTCGGTGTGCAGGCGGTCGAGAAAGTGAGAGACATCGCGTGCCTGGGAACTCAGGCGAGCGCGGGCCGCTTCAATAATGGTGGGGTTCAATCCCAGGCGCTGGGCGATGTTGATGCCCGCGGACGCGCCGGGCACGCCAATCTTGAGTTCATACGTGGGCTGCAGCGTGGCCTCGTCGAAGCCGACGGAGGCGTTGATCACGCCGCGGGTGTTGGCTCCGTAGATTTTCAACGAGGTGTGGTGAGTAGAAATGATGGTCATGGCGCCCAGCACGCGGAAGTGTTCGGTGATGGCGACAGCGAGGGCAGCACCTTCTTCGGGATCGGTGGCGGAGCCGAGTTCGTCGAGCAGGACCAGCGAGGCGGGCGTGGCGGTGCGCGAGATGAAATCAATGTTGGTGACGTGCGCGGAAAAGGTGGAGAGGTTCTGCTCGATGGATTGGTAGTCACCAATATCGGCGAGCACAGCGTCGAAGACAGGCAGCTCAGCGCGATCGGCGGGAACGGGGATGCCCGCCTGCGCCATGAGTGCGAGCAGGCCGGCAGTCTTCAGGGCAACAGTCTTACCGCCGGTGTTGGGGCCGGTGATGATGAGTTCGCGGCCATCACCTTCAAGCGTAAGCGAGGTCGGCACGATGCGGCCGCCCTTGGCACGCAGGTTGCGTTCGAGCAGCGGATGCCGCGCCTGGTGGAGCAGCAGGTGGGAGGCGTCCGTGGTCGCGGGCACGCAGTTGTAGTCTTCGGCAAAGCGAGCTTTCGCAAACTGGAGTTCGAGTTCGGCGAGGACGTCAGCGGCGTCCAAGATGGCGTCGGCCTGCTGGCCGATTTGGTGTGTCATCTCCACCAGGATGCGGTGAATCTCCGCCTGCTCGTCGTCGAACAGGCGAACGAGTTCATTGTTCTGCTCGATGGTTTCGAGGGGTTCGACGAAGACGGTCTGCCCGCTGGAACTGGTGCCGTGAACCACGCCGGAGACACGGCGTTTCTGCTCGACCTTCACCGGGATGACAAAGCGCTCGCCGCGGATGGTGACCAGTTCGTCCTGCACGGCGCCGCCTTCAGCCAGGCGTCGCAGGTAGGCACGCAGCGATTCCTGAATGGTGCGACGCTGCTTTTCGATCTCGCGGCGAATGGTGGCGAGTGCGGGCGAGGCGCGATCTTCGAGCGTGCCGTCGGGCTGGATCTTGTTGCGGAAGCCGCGCAGGAACTGGGTGAAGTCGGCAATGCGAGCGGAAAGATCGCGCACCGCGGTCCAAGGCGAGCGCATGGCGGCGGGAGGATCGAGAGCGATCTCGCGCCACTCGGCGGCGCGATCGACCAGGAGAATCACGTCACGAATTTCCAGGGTTTCGAGGGCCGCGCCCGTGATGCGGGATTCTTCCAGAAGGCGAGTGATCTCGAGGAGGCCGGAAAATTCAAAGCGGCCACCGACGCGGCGGAACTCGCGAATCTCGGCAGTCAGCTCCTGCTGGGTGCGAATCCAGGCGGCGTCGGTCGAAGCGGCGAGAACGCCAATGCGCAGTTTTCCCGGCGGGGAAAAAGCGTAGGCGAGCAGCAAGTCGCGCAACAAGTCCCACTCGAGGACGCGCGTGCTGGAGTGTGGCAGCGGGGAAGGCACCATCAAGTTATGGTATCGCAGGGGAGGGCGGCCTAGCGGGCGGCGGTGGGCAAGTAGCCGGCGGCGGCGGCCTGGGCGGAGTCGGTAGCCAGGGGTAGGAGTACTTCAAACTCGGCGCCACCTTCTTCACGATTGCGGCAGGAAATGGCGCCGTGGTGGTTCTGCACAATGCCGTAGACGGCGCTGAGCCCGAGGCCGGTGCCCTTGCCGACGGGTTTGGTGGTGTAGAAGGGATCGAAGACGCGCGCGGGCTCGCGCAAGCCGGGCCCGGTGTCGTCGAAGGTGATGGCAATGGCGCGTTCTCGGCGGGAAACGCGCACCTGAATCCCACCGCCGCCGGCTTCGCGCACCGCGTAGCTCGCGTTTTCCAGAATTTGCAGGCAGAGCTGAAGGAGCTGGTTGGCGTTTCCCCAAACGCGAGGCAGGCCGTCCTCGATTGTAGTTTCGATGAGGACGCTGTGGTCCGCAACCCGGTGGGTTTCCATCTGCGCTGCTTTTTGCACCAGGGTGCCGACTTCCAGCAAGCTGCGCTCGCCGGGATCGTGTTGGGCAAAGCTAAGGAGATCGCCGACCAGGGTGCGGGTGCGCCGCGCCTGTTGGCCGATCCTTACGGCCATGGCGGCGAGGTCATCGCGGAGCCCGGCGTTGGCCAGGATTTCGGAGTATCCGAGGATGGCAGTGAGAGGATTGTTGATCTCGTGGGCGGCGCCCGCAGCCAACTGTCCGACGGCAGCCAGTTTTTCTTTTTGCAGGAGCTCGCTTTGCAAACGCTGCAGGCGCTCATAATCCTTTTCCTTTTCCTGCAGCAAGCGGAGCAATTCGCGATCGAGCAGATACTGCTTGAGGAAGACACAGGCACCCATCACCACTACGGCAACGAGAGTGAGGATAAGGCGGAAGCGGCGCAGCGGCGGCGGGTCGGTCTCAAGAAAGGTGCGCAGGCCGAAGAGGGGCAGCGAAAGAACGGCGAGCATGGCCAGACGGGGGGAAGCGGCAATCCAAAAGCGCATCAGACGCCCGGCCTCTTCTGGTTCGGGAGTGGTGCGGAAGCGGAGACTGCCGAGACACACGAACCACGCCAGCGAGGCGACCAGAAAGATGTCGTAGATGCTGCCGGTGTAGTAGCTGCCGGCACTGATGGCCAGGTTGATGCCCCACGAAGTCAGCGAATACAAGAAAGCCGCGCCGCAGAGGTGGGCGTAAATCCGGCGCCAGCTTCCGCGCGTGCCCATGGCCGCGAGACCGGCGGCAGCGACGAGCAGCATGTTCTCCAGCATGAAGAGCTGGTCGAAACTGTGGTTATAGCGGTGCTGGTTGAGCAACACGTATTCGTCCGGGAAGACGATGAAGGCGTAGAGGTAGATCCACCAGAGGACGAGAATCAGCGAGCTCAGGGTGCTGAAATAAAGTTTGCGCGCTTCCATGGCGAGATGGGGCAGCAGGGCCACGGCGACCATGAAGGGCACAACGTGCAGAAAGAGGACGGGATCACCGAGGAAGGGTTCCGGCATGTCCTGGCGGAGGATGACTTCATACCAGACCCACATGCCCTGATTGGCTGCCCAGAGGAAGCAGCCGAGGGAAAGCAAGGCCCAGAAGGCGCGTTCCTGGCCGCGGCTCGCGGCGGCGTGCCGCAGCATGACGATGGTGGCGACGGACAGCAGGAAGAAGGGAACCAGGTCGCCGGCAGCGGTCAGCACGAGACCGCGCGGCACCAGCAGGCAGACGAGGGCGTAGGCGAACACGATGGCCACCGCCGCCCAGACCGTTTTTGGAAGACGCAGTTTCACAGCTTCCTTAATGTTAGAGGTAGAAATGACGGACCGCCTGATTACGGGGCGTAGCGCCGGGTTACGGAGGTAACCATTCTTTTGGAGGGAGGGCCGAAGAAGGATGTGCGGTGGCGTGACCACGCTGCTAACTTGCGTGTACTGAGGCAGATGATGTACAACGCGAGCGGGTCAAACGCGTTGGACGCGCCTCGCTTGAGGCCAGCGTCCGGAGCCCCTGCGCCGCAACGCGTCCCGGAGGAAGCCATGACGAAGAAGATGAGCAAGCTGTTCCTGCTGGCAACGGTGGTGGTCCTGTGGTCAGGGTTGGCAGCAGCGCAAGGTGTAGCCACCGGCGATCTTCACGTCACCGTCCGCGACCCGAAGGGGAGCGTGGTGACCAACGCCACGATCACTGCGCGGGACCAGGCGAAGGCATATGAACGCTCGACCACGCTCAACGTGGGCGGCGAGTATCGATTTGTCGCGTTGCCTCCGGGCACATACACCGTAAGCGTGGAGGCGGCGGGCTTTGCCAAGGCGGAGGCGCAGGACGTGCGCATTACCGTGGGCCAGATGGCGGAACTGCCAGTGGCGTTGCAGGTGGCGGGTACGCAGACCGTGATCACCGTCAGCTCCGAAGCGGAAGTGGTGGAAACGCAGCGGACATCCTCCACGGCGACGATCGAGCAGCGGCGGATTGAAAATCTGCCGACCAATGGACGCAACTACATTAATTTTGCGCTGACCGATTCGCGGCTGGCGCGCGATACCGCGCCTTCCATCGGAGCGGCGCCCACTTCCGGACTGAATGTGGGTGGGCAGCGCGCCCGCGCCAACCTGGTGAACGTGGATGGCGCCGATGCGGTGGACAACTCCACCAATGGCATCCGCTCCACGATTTCGCAAGAAGGAGTGCAGGAGTTTCAGGTGATCACCAGCGGTTACGCGGCGGAATATGGGAGGGCGTCGGGCGGGGTGGTCAATATTATTACGCGTTCGGGCAGCAATGATTTTCACGGCTCGGTGTATGGCTATGTGCGCAACCGCAATTTTCAGGCGGTAAATCCGTTCAGCACGGTTTCCAATCCGGCATTTACGCGGGTGCAAACCGGGGTGGCGTTCGGCGGGCCCATCAAGAAGGACAAGACGTATTACTTTTTCTCGTGGGAAGGGACGTGGCGGCAGGAGACGGGATTTTCGTCGATTGGCGGGCCGGACGGGAAGTTTGGGTTGGTGAATTTCGATGCCTCCGCATATTTTGGCCAGCCGGCCGGAGTGGTGAACATCCAAGCCACGCCGGACCAAGCACAGTTTCTGGCCAGCCCGCCGCCGGTAATTCCGGTATCGAGCCTGCGGCAGTACATCTTTTTGATCGGTGCGGCGTCGGGCGTCGCCACCAGCGGCAGCCAGCCGGCGATTTTTGCGGCGTTTCCCTTTGCGCCTCCGGGCTCGGGTTTGCAGCAGTTCCCAACCACGTGCGGCGGCGCTAACACCATCTGCGCCGGGTTGCCGGCTTCCTTCGTTGAGCTCAACCGGCTGCGCGGGAATTTCCCGGTTTCGGAACGCACCGATCTTTATTCTTTGCGACTGGACCATAACTTCAGCAGCAACCAGCGCATCAGTTTGCGTGGCGGCGTCAGCCCGAGCGATGTCACTGGCATTCAGGTGCAAGCGCAGGGGCCGCAAAACTTCGGCCAGAACGCCTTCTCCCGTACCTCGAACCAGAATTTCCACGACTGGAACTTCACCGGGCAAGACACCTGGACCATCGGGGACAACCGGGTGAATGAGTTCCGGTTCCAGTATTCGCGCCGAGGGCTGCTCTATGGTTTTGCGCGCAACGACGATGGCAGCAAGGTAGCGGTCAATATCCCAGGTGTGGCCTTCTTCGGGCGCGAGCCTTTTTCATTCGTCCGGAGAAAAGAGCAGCGGTATCAGCTGACTGACAATTTCTCCTGGTCCAGAGGCTCGCACAATATCAAGTTCGGGTTTGACACGAATTTCCTGCCCATTAGCGCCGATTTCACCGTCAACTTTGGCGGCATTTTCAATTTCGGACAGCAGAGCCTCTTCCCATCACCGTTCCCTGCATTGAGCCCGGTGCAGGCGTACGGCGCAGGCATCCCGTCCAACTTCATTCAGGGTGTGGGCAATCCGCATGATGCGTTCTCGAACACTACGGTCGGGGGGTTCATCCAGGATTCGTGGCGGATCAAGAGCAACTTGACGATGAACTACGGAGTGCGCTACGACGCGGAGTTTACGCCGCAGTTTGCCGCCATCAATGGCCTGGCCAAGCAGGGGCAGGATTTTCTCGGGATCACGCAGGGGATTCCGCGCGACTTCAACAATTTTGCGCCGCGCGTGGGAATTTCCTGGGACCCGTTCAAGGACGGCAAAACAAAGATCAGCGCCAACTACGGACTCTTCTATGATCACCCGCTGCTGGGCCTGGCCTTCATCGCGGATGTGGCCGACGGTGCGCAGGCGCCGCAGTTTGTGCTCTTCCCGGGTGCCCCGTGCAGCAACGAGCCCGGCAAGAACATCCCCAACCCGCTCAATCTGAACGCGTCCAACGTGTTTCAGGGAATTGTGGGGCGCTCCGATTGCACGCCGCCGGGACTGGCCGACGCGCTTACTTACCTGCCCGACCAGCAGCGCTTCGATCCCACTCCGAACACGGTTTCGGCGTGGGTGAACCAGAATTATATTCCGCAAAACCCGGCGGCGGGCGTGCCGCTGGCGGCGTTGCCGTTTGGATTTCCCAATGCCAAAGCCTTCAAGTATGCGGCTTCGCACCAAGCCAACCTGACGTTTGAACGGGACCTCGGAAACAACTTGTCGCTTTCTCTGGAATACAACTTCAACGGCGGACGCCACTTGAACCGGCCCATCAACACGAACACGGTGCTGGACTCGGCGTTGATTGGCAACTGGCAAGCGGCCGCAACGGACCCAACTTCAGGAGCGCTTACGCGCGGACCGCTGGGTGTGGGAACGGTCGGCAATTTCTGCCAGCAGGCAGATCCGATTGATGCTACCCATCCCTCCTGGGTGGCTCCCGCGCTGGCGAATTTCTTTCGGCCCTCGGGCCTGAACGCCACGTTGGCACGGGCGCTGATCGGGATCGGACAAGCCGGCTGCGTCGGCCAAGCGCAAGCGCTGTTAGCTGCCGCCGGGCTGAATGCCAACTGCGATCCCATTGGTCTCTCGAACTGCGGTCCCTTCGGTGACATGCCGGCGAACACCTCCAACGGCAGTTCGGTATACCACGGCCTGACCGCCAACCTGCGCAAGCGTTTCGGCAAGCGCTGGGAATTTCTGGCGTCCTACACCTGGTCGCATGCCATTGACGATTCCACTGACCTGCAATCGCCGCTCTCGCCGCAGGACAACTACAATCCCGACGCGGAGCGCTCCAACTCGACGTTCGACCAGCGGCACCGGTTTGTCTTCAGCTCGGTCTTTCAGAGTGGGAAGGTGGGGGGCAGTGGGTTTGTGAGCAAGCTGCTGAGCGACTGGACGCTGGCACCCATCATCGAAGCGGTGTCGGGACGGCCGTTCAACATCATTGTTGGTGACGATCGGAATTTTGATTTTGGCTCCCTCACCGACCGCCCGCTGGCCGTTCCTGCCGGCACCCCGGACAATTTCTGTGGCGACAAAGCAGTGGCGTCGAAGTTCTCGCCGACGGGCTTCCTGCAGCCGGCATGTTTCGCCAACGGCACACTCATCGGAAACATCGGGCGCAACTCGGGCACCAAGCCGACCGATGTCTTCACCGACATTCGCATCGCGCGCACGCTGCGTTTCGGCGATCGCTTCCGGCTGGAAGCTGCCGCCGACGTTTTCAACCTGATCAACCGCTTCAATGTGGCGGACGTGAATCCGCTATGGACGAATGCCGGCCAGAAGACGGCTGCGTTTGATCCGCGGCAGGTACAGATTTCGCTGCGGCTGGGGTGGTAGGAGTCGACGTTGTTTTCAAGGGGCCGCGGGGAGCGCGGCCCTTTTTATTTTGTACAAAGAGCGTAATAAGACAAAATCTTAAAACGCAGAGGACGCAGAGGAAGTCACACAGAGAGCGCAGAGGAGAGCCCAAGGCCACGGATTGCACGGATGAATACGGAACACCCCGTTTTTTCTTGAATGAATCCGGATGACCGATTCGGAAAGCGGAAACTCGGCTAGGCGGGCAGCGCTGCACGCACGGTTTGCAATAGACGTTCTCGCGCTTCCGCCGGCTCGAGCGCCGCGACGCCGGCTTCAAGATTGAGGATGCGTACTCCGGTTCCCACTTCCCGCAAAACGTCGGCGGCATTGCGGCTGCCAACACCTGAAACCTCTCCACCGACAATCACCAGATGCGGCTTCGACGCCTTCAACAGAACGCGCGCATCGGGAGTATTGCTGGCGGTGATGACTTCATAACTCGCCGCCCGAAGAATCTGGCCGGCGAAAGCGAGGAAATCCGCCGAAGCGCCAACCAGGAGGACGCGGCGCGCCGCACCCGGCATTCCAGGCATGGTCTGCCCCCGATACGAGGCGTCGAGCGCTTCTTCCTCGGTGGCGTGGCATTCGAACACGCGGTTGAGGCTGGTGAGTTCCAGCGTTTTGCGGATGGCCTGCGGCACACAGCACAACTTCACGTCTCCGCCCTTCATGCGGGCCTGCCCGGCGAGCCGCACCAGCGTGCCCAAGCCGCTGCTATCCAGAAACTGCACGTCGGCCAGATTGACAACGGCAAACGGAGTTTCCGCCAGCGCCTCTGCGATCTGGCGGTGTAGCGCCTGGGCTGCTTCTCCGACGATCAGGCGCCCGGCGCACTGCACCACCAACACACGGCCCGCCCAGCGAGAACGCAGTTCGAGTTTCATGGTTAGAGCTCCGTCGGTGCGCGGAATTATACCGGTCGCAGCGCTCCCAAGGTGGCGCAGAATTGCGACACCAAAGCGGCCGCTGATTCGGGTTGCAGTGGAACCTCGGTTTCAGACATGGGCAGCCATGCGAGGCGCATTATATCTTTATATCTTTAGTATCTTTGCCTCATTGGCGATTAGTCGCAGGGCTTGCGATCCGCCGGCTGGAACTGATCGCGCTCCGCATCCTGCTGCCGGGCAAACCTTCCCCGCGCAGTCTTGCCGTAGGCTGGCTCACCCGGGCAGTAGTAGAGGCCGGTGCGCACATCAATCCACACTTTTGTTTCCGGATTGCCCGCGCCGGGCGCAGGCGTTGGCGGCTTTAGACCGACCTTGGTGAGCACGGGGTCAAGCGTCGGTAGCCTATTTCCGAGCAGGTCTTGAAAATAAGGCCAGCCGAGTACCAGGCTGACGATAACAATGACCGCAAGGGCAAGCTTCTTGGCTGCGCGTGGGAGCCAGCGCGGTGGCGGCGGGTTGCTACCGACTGTTGTTACCGCTTCTCGCGCCAGGCGTTTCAGCGCCTGACGCTCCCGCCCTGAGAGTGCGTGCTTTGGTTCGTTCTGACTTTGGTCGAGCCGACTCCGTAAGATTGCTTCGGCTTTGTGCGGAGTGAAAAAAGTCCGACCTTCCTCCAGCGCTTTGAAAGCAGGAAGCAGGTCACGCGTAAGTCGCGCCTTCAGCACATAGCCGAGCGCGCCCGCATCAAAGGCGGCATGCACTGCCTGATCGTTGTCGTCGTACCCCAGGAAAATGATTTTGTGGTCAGGCTGCTGGTTGAGCAGTTGACGGCAAACCGTCAACGCGTCGGGATTGCTCAGATCGGCGGCAAGCAGGATTACATCCGGCTTCAGCGTGGAAACTTTCTCGATCGTTTCCTTTCCGTCGGCCGCCGCACCGCACAATTCCCAACCGGGCCGCGGGGGCAGCACTCCGGCGATCGCTTCCCGCACCACGTCGCTGGCATCGGCCACGAAAACGCGCAACAAGGCCATCACCCTCCTGCACCGCAGATGGATTATAGCGGCCCGCTGCCGGAAGCAGGACAGCCGCGAAGATCGCGTAGGCCCCTGCGCAACCCCCATGGCACGAACTGCTAGAATGGCGGTCACTCTTGACGATTCCGGGAGATTCCGCATCATGTCCCAACCCCAGGCCCCGAGCACGCGTACCCGTGTGATTCGTGAAGCCGAGCGCGGTGTTTACGACCGCGATACTGTGAACCGCATTCTGGATGAAGGTTTCATCTGCCATGTTGGCTTTGTGCAAGACGGCCAGCCCTTCGTGATTCCCACCGCCTATGGGCGCAGTGGCAACAACCTCTACATTCATGGCTCGGCCGCCAGTCGGATGTTGCGGCAGACGCAGACGGGCATTCCCGTCTGCATCACCGTCACGCTGCTGGACGGGCTGGTGCTGGCGCGTTCGGTCTTCAATCACTCGATGAACTACCGCGCGGTGGTGGTGCTGGGCACGGCGCGCATGGTGGACGACGCGGCGGAAAAGATCGAAGCGCTGCGGCTGCTCTCGGAGCACATCATTCCCGGCCGCTGGGCCGATGCTCGTTTTCCCAATGAAAAGGAATTGAAGGCGACCACGGTGTTGCGCGTGCCGATTGAGGAGTTCTCTGCCAAGGTGCGAGTAGGCCCGCCGGTGGATGACGCGGAGGATTATTCGTTTCCCACCTGGGCGGGAGTGCTGCCGCTGCCGGTGACCACGGGAGAGCCGATTGCCGATGAGCGCAACACGCACGAACTCCCGGCCTACCTGCGGAACTATCACCGGGGGGACACGACGCGCCCTTGAGGCTGATCCGGAGCTCCTCGTATTGGCGGGCGAGGGCGTCCGCCCCACACCAGCAACGCAGGCTTACTTCTGATAGAACTCAGCCCAGGCTTTGACTTTGCCGAAGTCCACATTGATCTCGCAGGTTTTGGGCGCGGTGTGTCCAAAGTTCACCGCCAACTGCGTTTCCGCCTGGCTCATCTCGCCGGTTTGCATGGAGGTCCGCGCCAAGTCCTTCGTGCCATCGTAGGCTGCGGCCACATCGGTATTGCGGCTGATAATCAGGGTCCATTCTTTCTTGCCGGGAATGAGATACAACGTGTAACCGCCGACTGGCACCAGGGTCCCACCCACGGTAATTTCCGTTTCCGTAAAGAGCGTGATCGCGGTTCCACCTGGGAGCCACACCTTGCCGTTCGGCGGGGTCTCCTTTTTCGCCAGCGGGCGGCGGTAGCGGGCGCTGATTTGTCGTCCATCGGCGAAGGTGCAGTAGGAAGAAGCCGTATCATCGACGTTCTGCGCCGGCAAGTCTCTCGCGGGCGCCAGTAGCGCCAGACCGAGCAGCCCAAACAAGACTCTTTTCATGAGATTGTCTCCGCCCTCAACGGACTGGCAGCTTTGCGGCTAGCCCGTGACGACCGCACATTCCGTGCGGACAAGCATCCGCAGGAAGCGTACATCATGCTCCCGAGGGGCCGCAGAAGACAATGAGGAAATGAAAAATGCCGGGCAGGGTTGGCGGTGCTGCCCGGCGCCGCTCCGCTTATGACGGCAACAACAGCAGCTTGCCGGTGGTCTTGCGGCCTTCCAGGTCGCGATGCGCTTGCGGTGCATGGGCCAGAGGATAGGTGTGTTCGATGCGCAGCTTCAGCTTGCCCGCTCCAATCATGGAGAAGACGGCTGCGGCGCGCGGCTGCATCGCGTCGCCAGCGATGTAGTGATTGAGCGTGGGGCGGGTGAGGAACAAAGAGCCCTTCTGCGTGAGCAGGAGGGGATCGAAGGCCGGGACAGCTCCACTGGAACCGCCATAGAGTGCCATCATGCCGCGGGGACGCAGCACGTTCAGGCCTTTGTCGAAGGTAGTCTTGCCCACCGAATCGTAAACCACATGCACGCCCTGGCCCCCGGTGAGACGTTTCGTCTCCGCCTCGAAATCGGTTTGCGTATAGAGGATAACTTCGTCGGCGCCCGCCTGGCGCGCCAGTTCTGCCTTGGCTGGAGTGGAAACCGTGGCGATGACACGAGCGCCAATGTGATGGGCCATTTGCACCAGCAGCAGGCCGACGCCGCCGGCAGCGGCATGGATGAGCGCGGTGTCGCCGCGCTTCAGGGGGAACGTATCGTGGGCGAGGTAGTGGGCGGTCATGCCCTGTAGCATGGCGGCCGCCGCTTGGTGGTCGCTGACGCCGGCTGGAATGCGGACTAGCCGGTCGGCGGGAACGGCGGCAAACTCAGCGTAACTGCCCATGACGCTGGTGTAAGCCACGCGGTCACCGGACTTGAACTGCTCAACGTTAGCGCCCACCGCGGTGACCACCCCGGCCGCTTCCTGGCCAATCACGAAGGGCAGGGGCGTCGGGTAGCGTCCTTCGCGGTGGTAGACATCGATAAAGTTGACGCCGGTGGCGCGGATTTCGACCAGGGCTTCATTGGGTTTGGGGGTGGGAGCGGGGAGGTCTACGAGCTGCAATACCTCGGCTCCGCCGGTCTTCTGAACTTGAATGGCCTTCATGAACAGATTCGATGTAGGCGGAGGGGGTGACGACTCGCAAGAAAACACTGGGTTGAATTTCGGTATCGCTCATGCGGGATGGCTGCCTCGTCTTGGGCCCGCCGCGTAAACCGCGCCAAACTCCTCATCGGAAACCAACGCAGATCGTTTTGGCAAGGTCGCGTTCCGAGCCCTCCAGAGGTACCCCGCTGTGCAGGGGTACAGGGCCTTCGGCAAATTGACCATGGGGGAATGGGGGTAGTAGGATGCAACAGGTTCCGGCCTCACTTGGGCAGGGCTGGGCCGTTTGTAAGCAATTGATATTAATGAGCTTGACTAGAGTTCTGCGAAGTCCGCTCGGGCTGGGTTTACTGGCGCTGTTGGCCGGATGGGCCGCGCTCCGCCCACTGCCGGCCTGGGCCCAGGAAGCACAGAATTCGCCGCAGGACATTTCTTCCGCACCAAAGGCTGATCCTGTTGCTGACCTCATTGCCCAGGTGGAAAACGAATACCGGTCTGGTCTGGCGAACTATCAGGCTGGCCACCTGGCTGCCGCCAAACTCAGCTTTGACCGAGCGTTTAACCTGCTCGCCTCCAGCCCCTTCGATCTTCATTCCGACGAGCGCCTGGAACGCGAATTTGATCGCATCCTGGATGGCACCACCAACCTGGAAATGGCGGCGTTCGAACAGGGGGATGGCTTTACCGAGCAGAAGTCCGAGCCGGCGCCAATCGACGAGGCCAACGAAGCCACGTTCCCGGTGGATCCGAACATCAAGGCGAGGGCGGAAGCGGAAATAAAAGTCACGCGATCCGACCTGCCCCTGATGCTGACGGACCCGGTTGTTTCTTATATCAATTATTTTTCGACGCGGGGACGAGGAACACTGGAACGCGCGCTGACCCGGGCCGGACGTTACGAAGGCATGATTCGCCGCGTGCTCCGCGAGGAAGGTGTGCCGCAGGACCTAATCTACCTGGCGTTGGCGGAGTCTGGCTTTCATCCCGTGGCGGTGTCGCGTGCCGGGGCGCGCGGCATGTGGCAGTTCATGGCCAGCCGCGCCCGCTCTTATGACCTGGGACGTAGCTGGTGGGCCGATGATCGCCAGGATCCGGAGAAAGCGACGCGCGCCGCTGCCCGCCATCTGCGCGATCTTTACCACCAGTTCGGTGACTGGTACCTGGCCCTGGCGGCCTACAATTCCGGCCCGGGAACGGTACAGAGCGCAGTCAAGCGCACCGGCTTTGCGGATTTCTGGGAACTCTACCGGCGCAACGTGCTGCCGCGGGAGACCCGCAACTATGTCCCCATCATCGTGGCGGCCACGATCATGGCCAAGAATCCGGCGCAATACGGTCTCGACACCATCGCTCCCGATGCGGCACTCCAGTACGACACGGTGCGGCTGAACTATCCGCTCGACTTGCGCCTGGCGGCTGAGTGCGTGGACGTTTCTGTGGGCACGCTGCTCGATCTCAACCCCAGCCTGCTCCGTCTGACCACCCCCAAAGACCGCCCCTTCGACCTGCACCTGCCCGCCGGCTCGCAAGAGAAATTCACCGGCGCCATTGCAGCGATTCCAATGGAGATGCGGGTATGGTGGCGGTATCACAAAGTGGAGAACGGCGAGACGCTGGCGTCCCTCTCGCGCACTTACCACACCTCCGCCGACGCCATTGCCCAAGCCAACAATCTCAGCGGCGCGGAACTGGAACCCGAAAGCAAGATTCTCATCCCGATTGCCCCTGGGAAGCGGCTGGCTGGGGAAGGGGAGACTTACTCCCGTCGCGCGATCCGCTACAAGGTCCGCCGCGGTGACACGGTCGAATCCGTGGCGGCGAATTTCGGTGTGCCGGCGGAAAGGATCCGCCATTGGAACCAGATGCGCGGGAACAGTCTGAAGGCGGGACGCAGCCTGCGCGTGTATTTGCCGGTTGCGCCGAGCGGTGAACTCTCGGCTCGTGCTGCTTCGGCGCGGTCCAAGCGGGGTCACTCCAAATCACAACCCGCCGCCAGCGTGGCCAAGAAGGGCCGCGTGCTGCATAAGGTCCGCAAGGGGGAGACGCTGACTTCGATTGCCGGCACTTACAACACGACCGTGAGTGCCTTGCGCCGCGACAATGCGCACGCCACCAACCTTCGTCCGGGCGACGTCCTGGTCGTGCACCTGAATCGTTAGATCAGATAGCAGTGCCGGACTCATTTGCTTGGGCAGTGATGCAATGGAAGCGCGGGGCGTCAGTGCGACAGCAATTCGAGTCTTGGTCGAGAGCTGAGATTCTCCCGAAAGTAATAGAGGATCCGGCTGTTCTGGCGCTGCCCTACGATGAATTGTGTCACTGCCGCCGGAGCATGAGCATTGGTCTGCACCCGAACATTCACCACTGGCGTTCCGTCGTCGTCCCCAACTGACCAAGTACCGGTGCCAGTCCAATCGGTAAAACCCCATTGTCCGGAAGTGTTAGCCAAAGTTGACACGGGCAGGTTGTCAGCCTCCAACGTCCCATCGGGGCGAAACTTAATAGCTGAGAGGCGGGTGCGCCCGGTAGATGACAGGAAGTACCCTCCGTCGTTCACGGTCCAGCTCCCGAGAATGTCCTGAGGCCTGGGAACGGCTACGCGGTCATAGTACCAATCAACCTCTGCAACCACTGCCAGCTTCAGCACTCCGCCCACTCGGTGAACACTCAAACTTGCTGCGCATTCCATTACGGGAGTCCCAGCAGGGCTTTTTTCAGTGCAGTTAGCCCCCACTAATCTGACGGCAGTTCCACCAAGAAATGCGTTTTCTGATCTCCATCTCCCCCGATTTGTGAAGTGCTTCCTCGGGGACCAGAACACTTGTACAAAGCTCTTGTCGGAGTGCAAGATGAGATGTTCTATGCCAATCTCAAAGTCCGGCGAGGGACCGGGAAATTCTGTCATGTATGTACCGGGAAGCTCCTGATCAGTAACGCGGACTTGTCCCTCTTCACCACACCCCAAGATGGGCAAGAGCATCAGCAGTGCTATTCCCCAAGCCTTCAGCGGCAAGGTTACTTGTGGCCTGGCAAATATCGGCTCTCGCACGATTTTAGCTCCTTTAACCTGGTACCGACTCCACGATGCCCATGACTCGATCTCCCACGAGTGGTCAATCTTACCTAGGCGCGACCGCGGTCATTTGTTGGGCTCGTGTCGACGAACAAGAAGATAAAGCAGCGGGTTTGAAATGAATGACAAAAACCAACTCGGAAATAGATTCTCAGGACGAATCGCCCAATGGATGGCTATGTATACCGTGTTCAGTAATACCAAGCTCGTCAGGGCCATAGAAAGAGCTCTCTCTGAGACGCCACCATGTTCGGAGACCACTACCGCGAGGGGAAACAGAAAGTTCGCCGCCACAAGTGCCAACAGTAACTTGGCGATTCGGATTCGCTCTGGGGTAACTTTCAAAACCGGCTTCCACGGGTTCCAGGGGCGTCTATAAAAGGTGATGACCATTGCAATGCCGTGAATGGAGAAAAAGACCGCAAAGACCCAAACACTTTGCGGCAGAATTCTGTAGCCGGCCAAAGATGCGAAGTACCAGACCAAGGCACCCAACGAGGCGGTGCACCCGTAGACAAAGCAAGACTGTGCGGCTACCTTCCCCATCGTTAGTCCCAGCACTTAGTCGCGTCGTAGACGACCGAAGCAGCGTTGAGCAGATTGCCAATTGTCCCGGCCGCCGATGCTGCTTTTGCTAATCTCGTTAGTGTTCCAATCGACGCAAAGCGTTCGCCTGGCTCTGTGCAGATTTGCAGACATCGGCACCGGACAAACCCCAATGGATCTGAGAAGCGAGTGCCCGGCAATCGGATTGTAAGGCATAGGGCGGTGGTAGTACGGTCCGTTGTATTTTCGTTCCAAGCGAACTGTGCGTTTTCACTAGGAGGGAAGACCGTAAACGCCGGCTGCAAAACCGAGCATTTCGCTTTTAATTCGCCTCATGGTGAGGCGTTCATTCGTCCTTGTTGCCCGACCAACCCCTTGCTATAATCCCGCCCCGTTCGGCAATTTGTTTTACGGCAGCTGCCGACCAGTCATCTTACCTAGGTTACCGTGCCGGGCACGCGGAGGGACGCGATGTTTGACGAAAGAAAGCTCTACATGCGCGATGACGAAATGGACGAGTTCGGCGACAGCGGCGCCTACAGCGACGCCATTGAAGAGGACTACGAAGAAGAAGAGGAAGAAGAATCGGACGTGCCCGTGATAGGCGAACGGGCACCGGCACCGGTCGCAGCACTGCCGCCGCCGTCTGCACCGATGGTTCCACCCGCCAAGAAACCTGCCGCGAAGAAACCCGCCGCCAAGAAGCCCGCCAAAAAGAAACCCGCCAAGAAGAAGGCGGCAAAGAAACCGGCGAAGAAAAAAGCGGCGCGGAAGAAGAAGCCGGTGAAGAAGGTAGCCAAGAAGAGAAAGCCGGCAAAGAAAGCCAGGAAACCTGCGCGCAAGGCCAAGAAGAAGTCAGGCAAGAAGGCCAAGAAGCGCGGCCGCCGCTAGGCATCGAGGCCGAATCAATTCTGAGGCTTCCGGCACTTGGCACTCCTGGAATGACAACCGCTACTTTGGTCTGGACGGCCGAGGGCGGCCGTCGCCACGCAACCAGGTTCTTACCTACTGCAACACGATGTTGTCGATCAGCCGCGTTGTCCCTACCCAGGCGGCCACGGCCACCAAGGCCCCTGAGGCTTCGCTCATGGGCAGCAGAGTCTGCTCACTCACGATTTCAAAATAGTCCAGCCGCACTGCGGGTTCTTGCTGGAAGACCCGCTTCCCAGCTGCGATCAGCAACTCAGCTCGCTGCTCGCCACGCGCAAATTCCATCTCCACCTGCTGTAGGGACCGCCTGAGCACCAGCGCCTGTCTGCGCTGTGCAGCATCCAGGTAGGCATTCCGCGAACTCATGGCGAGCCCGTCCGCTTCACGCACAATGGGTCCGACTACGACTTCCACTGGCATGTCGAGATCGCGAACCATGCACCGCAAGACGGCCACCTGCGCCGCGTCTTTCTGGCCGAAATATGCGGCCTCCGGCTCCACGATGTGGAACAGCTTGTTCACCACGGTGGCGACTCCGCGAAAGTGTCCGGGCCGCGAACGCCCGCACAGACGCTCGCTCAACCCGTCCACCATCACATAAGTCACCGCGCCCGCGGGATACATTTCCGCTTCCGCCGGCGCAAACACAAAATCCACGCGCTCCCGCTCCAGCAGAGCGCAGTCCTGCTCCAGGTGGCGCGGATACTTGGCCAGGTCTTCTTGCGGTCCAAATTGCAACGGGTTCACAAAAATCGACACCACCACCGCGCCACACTGGGAACGCGCCGCTCGCACCAGCGAAAGATGTCCCTCATGCAGCGCTCCCATGGTCGGCACCAGGCCGACGCGCTGGTTCGCCCGCCGCGTGGCGGCGCGGGCGCTGCGCATCTCTTCGATGGTTCGGCAGATTCTCACGCGGGTGCGGGCTGGCCCAGAGCCGTTCTCCATGTTCCCTGGCACAAGGTTTCCTGACGCAAGATGTTCAACGCTCTAATATTCAACGTTCCATGGTCCGCTTGCGGGCCACAATCGTCTCCAGCGCCGACTGCGCGTCCTTCGACAGGTGATAGGACTCGGTGTCCGCAGGAAAGCGGCGCGACTCAACGTCCGCTTTGAAGGCGGCGGCTGCGTCCAAGACCATGGCCCGGCCGTCGGCATACTGGCGGACGAACTTCGCCGCCGGGGATGGGCTCATCCCGAGCAAATCGTGGTAGACGAGAATCTGGCCATCGCAATCCGGCCCGGCGCCAATCCCGATGGTGGGCACGCGCACTTCCGCCGTGATCATGGCGGCGACTTCTCGCGGGATGCCTTCGAGCAACAAGGCAAACACGCCGGCCCGTTCGAGCGCGACCGCGTCTTTCATCAACCGCTCGGCTGCACCTAACGTCTTCCCCTGGACTTTGTAGCCGCCCATGAGGTTGACGGACTGCGGCGTCAGGCCAATATGCCCGATGACGGGTACTTCGGCATCGACCACCTGGGCAATCAGGTCGGCGCGCTTTTCTCCGCCCTCGATTTTCACCGCTTCCGCTCCGCCCTCTTTGAGGAAGCGCGTCGCGTTGGCCACCGCGTCTCTGCGGCTGACGTGATATGACGCATAGGGCATGTCCGCGACCAGCAGGGCGTACTTCACCGCTCGCCGCACCGCGCGGGTGTGGTGCAGCATTTCATCCACGGTGACCGGCAGCGTGGTGTCGTAGCCGAGAACGGTCATCGCCAGCGAGTCTCCCACCAGGATGAGGTCGATGCCGGCTTCGTCCACCAGACGCGCACTGGCGTAGTCGTAGGCGGTGAGACACGAAATTACTTCGTGCCGCAGCTTTTTTTCTTGTAAGGAAGAGACAGTAATTTTCCGGCGAGGCTCGCCGATCGGCGTGATGCTCACATTACCCTCCAGTGCCCTTCCGCATGGGCGGATAGAGCCTGTACTTCACGGGATGCACTGGAGCCATTCTAGCTGCAGGAAGCCGCGAGCGCCAGTCGCAGGGATGTCATCGTCAGCTAACCATAACTGTTTCAAGTATTTGCGAGACTTTTTACTGGCACCACCCGGCGAAGAGCTAGGGGCGAATACTGGCCCGCCGTTTCGTGGCGAGGTGCTCTAGCCGCTTCATCGACCACTCTAGGAAAAAAATAATCAGTGCACTCTCTATGAAAACGAGGACGACCCACTGCCAACCGAGAAGAGGATGAACATGCTTACTGTAAAAGAGCAATCCCAAGGTGTGAAGCACGAGCAACGCGGACATCGCGAGCCAGAAAGCAACGCGCCGCCTCCAATGCCAGAGGCGATAAATCAAGCACCCCAGGAAAGCCGTCGTAAACCAGGCATCCCGCACCAGCCTGTCATTCCTGTCCCAAGCTGCTCCGACGCTAGGGAACCAGAGCAGCATAACGAATAGCACTACAGCAAGAAGCAAAGCGGACAACGCCCCCCAAGCGTAGGGGCGGTATGATGCCGTTTGTACGAGACGGTTCTCTGGGGGCTCGTGTTGCATCATCATCATCAAGGATCCCAGATGGTAGAGCAATTCCCTGAAGCCCAAGACTTGTGCTCGTCCGCATGAGTCGGAAATTTCGGCGCGGCTGAAAGCTGCGCCGCTTCAAACTCAATCCGCACATTCCGGCTCCAGCAGCCGGTGAGAGCCGAACGCGCCTTACGCGCTCTGGGCCTCTTGCGACCCCAGCGGCAGGAAGTACTGTGTCCCGCGAATCGGCTCCGAGACTTTCTTCAGCAGCTCCGCCAGGTCCTGGTTGCGGTCGACAAAGTCGATTTCCGAAGTGTTCACAATCAGCAGGTCCGACGCCGTGTAGTGATAGAAAAAGTGTTCGTAGGCTTTGGCCACTTCCTCCAGATAGTCGTCACTGACCGCGCTCTCCGCCGCCACGTTTTTCTTGCGCATCCGCTTCTTCAACACTTCCGGCGTGGCTTGCAAATAAATCACCAGGTCCGGGGTGGGAACCTGCTGGCGAAAGGAGTTGTAATAGCGGTTGTAGGTCTCAAGTTCGGTGTCGTTGAGGTTGAGGCAGGCGAAGAGCTTGTCTTTTTCGAAAATAAAATCGGCGACGATCACGCGCTGCGAACGGGGGCCCAGGTCGAGGTCTTTGAGCGCCTCGAAGCGGCGGATGAGAAAGGCCATCTGCGCCTGAAAGGCCGCTCCGTGCTCACCTTCATAAAAAGCGCGCAGGAATGGATTGTCGTCCGGTTCGGTCAGCCGCTGCGCGTTCAGACGTTCCGCCAGAAATTGCGCCAGCGTGGTTTTCCCGACACGAATCGGTCCTTCGACTGCGATGTAGCGGGGGCTCTCGAACAGTTTCGCCATGGGGACGGGGTATGGAAAGAATCTTTCGCAGCATATCGCTCCCTCGTCCAGATGGCAATTGCGCGATCAGTAACCCCACCAGGGAGGGGCAACGCGGCGAGGCGGCTCCCGTATAATCAAGCTTCATGTCCGATGTGCGTCGCGGTTTGATTATCGTCAACACCGGCCCCGGCAAAGGCAAGACTACCGCCGCCATGGGCACTGGACTCCGCGCCGTCGGCCAGGGACTGCGGGTCCTGATGCTGCAGTTTCTGAAGGGTTCGTGGCACTACGGTGAACTGGACGCCGTGCAGGCGTTTGGCGGCAAGTTTGTCATGAAACAGCTGGGCCGCGGCTTTGTGAAAGTGGGCGCGGAGAAACCCGATCCCGAGGATGTGCGGCTGGTCGAGGCCGCGTGGGCGGAAGCGGACCTCGCCATCCACTCCGGCGAGTGGGACCTGGTCATTCTCGATGAGATCAATTACGCCATCAGCTATGGCATGCTCGACCCCGCCAAGGTGGTGGAAAGCCTGCGACGCAAGCCTGAGCTCGTCCATGTTGTCTTGACGGGACGCAACGCCCACCCCACAATTGTGGACGTTGCCGATACGGTGACTGAAATGCGCCAGGTCAAACACGCCTACGAGAAAGGCGTGATGGCCCAGAGAGGAATCGAGTACTGAAATCTGTAATTTGGTGATTTCGTAATTTGGTAATTTGAAAACCGGCGCTGGCAGGGCTGCTTGTGTCCGAGGCCCAGGAAAACAAAATTGCCAAATCGCAAAATTACCAAATCACAAATTTTCTTATGGCTTGGTTTAAGCGCGAAGGCAACGAACTCGACACTTCCGGCGAACGCAAAGTTCGCACCGAAGGGTTGTGGGTAAAGTGCGATGGGTGCCGCCAGGTCATCTGGAAAAAGGACCTGGAAGAGAACCTTAACTGCTGCCCCAAGTGCAACAAGCACTTCCGCATTGATGCGCGGGCCCGCCTGGCGCATCTTCTCGACGACAACCAATATGAGGTGGACGACGCCAATCTTGCTTCCACCGATCCGCTGAAATTCGTCGACCTGAAGCCGTATTCTTCGCGGCTGACCGCCGCCAAGCGCGAGACCGGACTCAACGACGCCGTCATCAACGCCCGTGGCAAACTCAACGGCCGGGCCGTCATTGTGAGTTCCATGGAATACAGTTTCATCGGCGGCAGCATGGGTTCGGTGGTAGGCGAAGCCATCACCCGCGCGGTGGAGCGGGCCACGGGTACACGCACGCCCCTCATTATTGTTTCTGCCTCGGGTGGCGCCCGCATGATGGAAGGCGTCATCAGCTTGATGCAACTGGCCAAAATCTCGGCTGCACTGGCTCGCATGGACGCCGCCCGCGTCCCCTTTATTTCCGTCCTCACCGACCCTACCACCGGGGGCGTGACCGCTTCCTTTGCCATGCTCGGCGACCTCAACATTGCAGAACCGGGCGCGTTGATCGGCTTTGCCGGTCCCCGCGTCATCGAACAAACCATCCGGCAGAAACTTCCCGCTGGCTTTCAGCGCGCGGAATTCCTTCTCGAACACGGCATGCTGGATGCGGTGGTGGCGCGCCGAGAGCTCAAGGCCTACATCGCGCGAGCACTGGAGTTCATGGTTAAAGCTGCGTAGGAAAAGTCCTAAATCGCAGAGTGCGCGGAGAACTGCCGCAGAGATCGCGGAGAAACCTAAACTTCCTGTATGATTTCCTGCCATGCGACGCCTGCTCTCGCTCTGCACCCTCTTCCTTGCCGCCTCCGCCTTTGCCCAGACTGGATCCCTGACCGTGATTCGCGCCGGTACTCTGATTGACGGCAAGTCTGACGCCCTTCGTCACAACCAGCTCATCTTCATTCGCGGCAACCGTATTCAGGCTGTCTCCGATGCCTCCGCTCCGATTCCCGCCGGGGCAACCGTTCTCGACCTTTCGCACTCGACGGTACTCCCCGGGTTGATCGACACGCACACGCACATTTTTCTGCAGGGCGAAGACCCCGCGCAGGGTGGATACGACATCCAACTCTTGAATTACCCGGCTGCTTACCGGGCAGCGCGTGCCGTGGTGGCAGTTCGCCGCGCTCTGGAGCAGGGCTTCACCACGCTGCGGGATGTGGAAACTGAAGGCGCCGGCTACGGCGACGTGGGCATCAAGCGCGCCATTAACGAAGGCCACATTCCCGGCCCTCGCCTTTTTGTTGTTACCCGCGCCATCTCCAGCACCGGCGGTTATCCGCTGGAGGGTTATGCCCCGGAAGTGGACTTGCCGAAAGGCGCGCAGTTGATTGACGGCCCCGTCGAAGCCCGCAAAGCCACCCGCCAGCAACTGGAAAACGGCGCCGACTGGATCAAGGTCTACATGACGCATCGGTCGTGGGTGGGGAAGAACGGCGAACTGGTTTCGCAGCCGACCCTGACTCTGGAAGAGATCAAGGCCATCACCGACGAAGCGCACGGCTGGGGCAAACGTGTGGCCTGTCATGCCTACGGCGGCATCGGACTCCATCGCTCCCTCGATGGCGGGTGTGATTCGATCGAGCACGGACTGGATCTGGATGACGCGGCGGTGGCGCAGATGGTGCGGCAGGGTACGTGGCTCGTGCCCACGATGAGCGTCTACTACTATGAGTGGGCGCCGGAGAACACGCCCGGCGGCCAGCGCGATCGCAAACGGGTGTCGGTGCATGGGGAATCCCTGAAGAAAGCCATGAAAGCCGGCATCAAGATTGCTTTCGGAACTGACATTGGTGGGATTCCGTGGACAGATCCCATCGCGCAGGAATTTTCCCGAATGACCAGCTTTGGCATGTCGCCCATGGACGCGATTCGCAGCGCGACATCGCGCGCCGCTGAACTGCTGGACCAGCAGGGCCAGCTTGGCGAAGTTTCCCCCGGTGCGCTCGCCGACATCATTGCCCTGGATGCCGACCCGCTGCAGGACATCAAACAACTCGAGCACATCCGCTTCGTCATGAAAGACGGGCAGGTGTTCAAGAACGAGTCGGCGAAGTAGCGTGGGCTAGGCCAAAATCCTAAAGCGCAGAGGACGCTGAGAACTGCCGCAGAGCGCGCGGAGAAAGTCTCAGGCCCTCGAGGCCTCTCACCCCAGATCAAACAGCAGCACTTCCGCGTTTTCTCCGGCGCGCAAGACGAGCTTTTCTTCGTCGCTGATTCCGGCGCCGTCTCCCTGGGCCAGTTCCTGGCCGTTCAGGGTCACCGCGCCCTTGGCCACCTGCACCCACGCATGTCGGCCTGAGGCGAGGGAATGTTCCACTTGTTCGCCGGGCGCAAGTCGCGCTACGTAGAGCCGCGTGTCGGCATGAATGGTGACGGCACCGTTTTCGCCGCCGGGAGCCGCGATCAGCCGCAGCTTGCCGCGCTTCTCTTCCGCCGGGAAACTCTTCTGCTCGTATCCGGGCTCGATCCCTTTTTGCTGCGGCAGAATCCAGATTTGCAGCAGGTGCACCGGCTCGGTTTTCGACGCGTTCATTTCGCTGTGCCGAATGCCCGAGCCAGCACTCATGCGCTGGCCGTCGCCCGGCCAGATCACCGATCCGTTGCCCAGGCTGTCGCTGTGTTCGAGAGCGCCTTCGAGCACGTAGGTGATGATCTCCATGTCCCGATGGGGATGGAGCGGGAAGCCTTCGCCGGGAGCGACGTGGTCTTCGTTGATCACGCGCAACCCGCGGAAATGCATCCAGGCGGGGTCGTAGTAGGTGTCAAAAGAAAACGTATGCTGGGTCCGCAACCATCCAAAGTCCCCGCCCCCGCGTTCCTGACTGCGTCGCATCCGGATCATGGCCCCCTCCAAGTAGTCGTTATAACGACTATTAAATAGATGCGCTAGCCGGCCTTCGCGATTCAAGCCGTCAACGGCTAGAGGCGAGCCAGGATGGTGAGGTCCCATAGAGCATAGCCGGAGAGGGCGGCGATGAGAAAGACCCGGATCCGGGCCGAGTGTCGGGTTTCGAGCAAGTCGGCGAAGATGCCGGCGAGAAAGCAAAACAAGAACGGGATAGCGACGAGGGCAAATCCCGCGCCGGGGAAGTGCGGAGCCCCCGCCGCCAGCACCAGGCAGAGGACCGCGACGAGCAACGGGGCAGTGTTGCCGAAATAGCGGGCGCGGGGCCACGCGGCGTAGACCACCAAGCAGACGGGAAGAAGAAGACTGAGAAGAGGGCAGGCGGAGCCGATTTCGAGCGCCAGGTGACGATAGGTTTCCGGAAGCAAAAACGCTGCCGGGGTCACATCGACAAAGCGGGCGTGGCGCAAACCGGCAACGAATGTTGCAAACTGAAAGAAGTAGGATGCGGACAAGAGCAAGCCAAAAAGCACGGCGGCAGCAGACCAGATGCCAAGCGCGGCGCGACGGCGTTCCGGGGCGAGGTAGAGAAGAAAAGCCAGCGCCAACGGCAGAAGTACCGCCAGCGAGAACTGCATTCCGATGGCCATGGTGAGGGAGACGCCGAGAAGCAGGATGCGACGCCAGTTCCAGAGGACGACCTCGCGCGGAGCATATAGGGTATGGGCGGCGGCGATGGCGGTGAAAACAGCGCCGAACGCTCCCCAGGCGGCAAACATTTCTGGTTCGCTGCCCACGCCCGTGGCGGCGCGGACCATGCCGGGAGAAAAGCAGTAGAGAGCCAGGGAGACGTAACCGCCGGAATTCCCGAAAAGGCGGCGTGCTACATACCACAGCGAAGCACCGAGCAGGCATCCGGCCAGAAGATCGAGAACCCGGGGGAGCCAAGCCCAGGAGGGGAAATTGGAAGCATCCATCGGCGTGCGCCAAAGCAGTAGTGGAGCGCCAGCTACAAGTTCCCAGAGGGGGGAGCGCTGCGGGGAGAGTCCCGATGACACCGGCAGCTGGCCCCGCCATTTCGCCACGCCGGTCTGAAGCCGGGAGATCTCCCGCGAGTCCGGCGGTGAGCTTTTCGTGTACGCCCTTACCAGACAGAGACACTGTGTGAGGAAGGCGAGCAGCAGAAGTCCGGCCAGGATTTGGGGCTTGCCGAAGCGCTCGCGATTGAAAATAAGTGACATAAGCGGAAGCGAGTGTTTTACCATGTGGGGCCGCAACTCGGCGAACCCCGACATGGACGAATCCACAAGCAACATCGCAAACGTAACCGAAATTCCTCCCACGCCGCCGCAGCCATCTCTGGGCGAGCGCATCTTCCTCGGACCTGACGGCCTGCGCGCCGAATGGTGCTTTGCACTGTACTTGGCGATGCTGGCCGGGTTGATGACGCTTAACGGAATGCTATTGAGGCGGCTCCTGCCGAAGCCAGGTTCGCAATTGACACTGGCGCAGTTCGCGCTAGGGGAGGGGGCAGGGCTGCTGGCGGTGGTGCTGCCCGCGCTGGTGATGGCCTGGATTGAAAAGCGAAAGTTTGGGGATTACGGTCTGCCGCGGCAACACGCCTTTGGGCGCAAGTTCTGGGTGGGCGCGGGTTGGGGACTGGCGGCGATTACCGCGTTGCTGCTCATCCTGCGCGGGGCGCACGCCTTTTATTTTGGCAGCCTGGCGTTGAGCGGTCTCGCGATTGTGAAATATGCGCTGCTCTCCGGCTTTTTCTTTTTGCTGGTGGGCATTTTTGAAGAGTTCATGTTTCGCGGTTACACATTGTTCACGCTGACCCGCGGAACCGCACTTTGGCCGGCGGCAATTGTTTTCTTGGTGCTCATCGGGGCGACGCACCCCAGCAATTTGGGACTATTGCGTGTGGGCCTGGTGGCGGTGGTAGCAGTGACAGTGACATTGTTTCTTGCATTCATCGTGCGTCGCACAGGATTTTGGCCGGCGGCGATTGTTTTGTCGGTGCTGTTTGGGGCGGTGCACGGCGGCAATTCGGGGGAAACGCGGGTCGGACTGATGGCTGTGGTGGCAGTGGCATTGTTCTTCTGTTTCACCATCCGGCGGACCGGAGACCTGTGGTTTGCCGTCGGTTTCCACATGGCGTGGGATTGGGGAGAGAGTTATCTCTACGGAGTGGCCGACAGCGGCCAGGCTTTTCCGGGCAAGCTCATGAACTCGTCGTCACAGGGGCCGGCGTGGTTGAGCGGGGGCAGTGTGGGACCGGAAGGAAGTTATCTCGTGTTCGTGGTAATTGCCTTGATGGCCCTGGTGGTGCATTTCCTCTATCCGGCGCGGCGGGCGGAGCTTGTTTAGTTGAAAGAAGCGGGGTGGATCGCAAAGACCCACGCTTTCGATTCCCGCGCCACACAATCTTCGTCTACCAGGAGTAGTGCACCGTGTAGGTGACGACCTGCTCGCCATTGGGCGCGACGGTCACGGGGAACTCAAAGGTCTGCGCATCTTTTTTCTGCCCCTGATGCGATTGCTGCGTGAGCTTCCAGTTGGTCCAGCGGTAGAGGTGTTCGACCACGCGCACGGTCACCGCTTCCTTCTTGTGATTGCGCACCCGGATCTCGAAAGTCTCGTCCATCCAGTTGTGATCAGCATCCACGCGGAAGTTGGTGCGCTTGCGTTCGCCGCGCAAGTCAAAGGAATTGCCGGTATAGAGGCGCAAGGTCTCGTCCTTGGGCGTGTGGTCAATCTGGTTTTCACCCACGAACTCGAGATGACCGTCGGTATCGCGGCGATAAAACCGCAGGCGGCCTTTGGGCAACGGAATGCCGAGATGGTTGGTGTCTGAGTTCTTAAATTCCTGCATGACCCAGACTTTGGGATTGGAGACGGTGCCATAGCTGGCGTCGCCGCGGATTTGCTCCGGTGAGTAGTAGCCGTACTGGCCGGTCTGGGCGCCGTCATAGACGTAAAGTCTTTGCGCGGTGATGCCCACCGTGCGCACAAACTCCACCTGCTTGGTCTCCTGATCGCGCAGCGTGCAGGGGCGCGCCAGGGTGTAGAGGTGGAATTCGTCAAAGGCCTTTTCGCGGACGACCGGGGCCATGGCTTCGTCGCGCATTTCCAAAGCGCCTTTGGCGGCGTAGGCGCGGTTGGCGAGGGTGCCTTCGGTCAGCTTGTTGACATCGCCGGCCATGAGTTTGATTTGCGCGTTTTCGAATGTCTTGCCGCTCTGGTTGCGCATGGTGATCCAGCCCACCAGATCAATCAGGTTGGTCTGGTTCTTTTGCGGGCCATCGGTGACGACGAGGTTGTAGTCGGCCTGCCAGTTCATGCCGCCGCTGACGTAGGAAATCTCACCTTCGGTGCGGCCCTCGCGATTGGTTTCGAGTTGCCAACTCAGCGTGGGCTTGAGGATGGAGTCGGCGCTGAGCGCGGGAAACAACGGCTGGCCGGGCAGGCCAAAGCGCAACACGCCATCCACTTCAATGATGGGCTGGCCGGAGCCGGGCTGCGGATAACCGTTGTTGTAGGCCGCGCTGGGGATGTAGCCGCTGCGAATGATCTTGCCTTTGATCGTTTCCTGGTGGTCGCCGCGCTGGACGAGAAAATCAATCGTCTTGCCTTCGTAGAAGGAAAGCAGCAGTTCCTGCGAAATGGGATCGTTGCGGTAACTTTGCTCGAGAATCTGCAGTGGCCGGCCGGAGAGATCGCGCAGGATCACGGAATCCGGTTCGAGATGTGAAGTCATGCCGGTGAACTGTACGTGGTTGATGCCGGTGCGCAGGTCGAGTGGCAGGATTTCGCGGGCTACGAAAAAATTCTGATTGTAGATGGTGAGGACGGGCTCGCTGCCCGCAGCAGTGGTCTTTCCATTCTCCTGTGCAGGCGCAACGGCGGAAAGCAGTACGGCCGCAAACAGGCACAAAATCTGGCGTTTCAGCATGGTGTCCCTCGTGGGGGCGGCGTTTTGGGGAAGCCGTCCGCACTGCAGGAAGAACGCCGGGAGTCAGGTTTCTTGCGCGGGAAAGGTGGGGGTTACGGAAGTGACGCAGGGTAACGTGCACAGGGGCAGGCGACGGCGGCTGCCCCTGAGGGATCGAGCTTACGCAGCAGGTTGCGGAGTCTTCGGCCAGCCGAAGAAATTCTTCGCAACCCAACGCAGGAACTTCCAGCCGACGGCAGCGAGGGCGATGATGGTGACGATCCAGAGCGCAATCGCGGGCAGCAGCACAACGAACTGGAACATGCTGGCCGCGAAGTCTCCGAGGGCGTCCACGCCGTCGCGGAGAGCTAGCTTGGCCCGAAAGAGTGGACGCCAGTGCAGGCCAAAGACCGCGACATCAGCATCGGCGAAAAGGCTGACCGTGATGGTGACAGTTTCCACGCGCTTGGAAAGTGTGGTGAATTCAGCATGGAGCTGTTCGATCTCGCCTCGGATTTCGCCAAGCTTTTCACTCACCGCGAGAGTGTCTTTGACGGAAGCGGCGCGCTTCAAGATTTGCAGATATTGCTGCTCGGTGGCGCGCAGGTTGCGGAGGCGTGCTTCCGTGTCCACGTACTGCCGCGTTACGTCTTCAGCCTCCGTGCGTTCCGACTCCACCCGCAGGGCGAGCTTGCGGATTTCGGTCCGGGCCTCTTCCGCCCGGCCGGCAGGCACCTGAATGGAGACCGACGCAGATGTCGCCTGGGCTCCGCTGACTTGCGAGCTCACCAGATAGCCGCCGAATTTCACGGCGAGCTGATGGATGGCTTCCGCAGCGGCGCGAGGATTTCTTACAACGAGGTCGAAGGCTGTGTTGCGCGTGACTTTACGGTTGGAGTCCTCAGCGTCGAGGGGTAGTGAAGAGTTTGCGACCGCCAATTCTGCAGCCATTCGAGGCGCTCTGCCAGGAACTCCGCCAAAAATGCCGGAGTGAGCTGCCGAGGACCAATAAGAAGAAGGCACGAAGCCAAACGGGCCTCGACGGTCGCGCACTGCAGCCAGTCCGGTGGCTTTCTCCGTCTCGATGGCGTGGCGGTAGAACTGGCTGTTGACGACTTCCTGCACTGTAATCAGGCCGAGAACAACGAGCAGCGCGCCTTTGCCAATTTCCTTGCGCAGCGGCCAAAGGTGGCGGATGGTTTTCATGAAGCGCTCCATACTTCTGATATAGACCGGATAACGCGGGGGAAAGTTCCCGCGAGACCAAAGGAAGAACGGAGCAGGGGTGTTAGCTTGCAGAAATCGCGTAAGAAATTGTTGGCGGAGCTGGGCTCCGCACGTGAGTGGTTGCCCATCACTCTACAGCCGAAACCGGTATTTGACCTGCGCATAGACCTGGCGCGTCAGGTTCCAGTGCGTGCCGCCGAAGGTGTTGCTCTGATCGAGCTGGTAGCGGCGGTTGGCAAGGTTCAGCGCGGTGACTCCCACCGACCAGTTCTCGCCGAGCGATTTGCCGAGCGACAGGTCAAACGTTGTGTGCGGTGCGAGATGGTCAGGGCCATCTCCGTTCAGAAAGCCCGAGCCGTAGGCGATGTTGGTGGAGGCCCAGCTCCGCAAGGGAAGGCGCGCTTCTACGCCCGTGCTGAGCGTGTCCCGCTGGTCGTGGTCGAGAAGAAGTAGCCCGTGTCTTTGCCGGGAGACTCTAAGTTGGTCAGGCCGCCCGTGATGCCGCCGCGTCCCTGGACAAACTGGTGCGACCAAGCGAGATGCAGGCTGAGACGGCGAGCGAGTTGCGGCGAGCGCAGGGTGACTTCAGTGCCCTTGATGCGGGCGCGGGCGATGGTGAGGGGGGAAAAGATATTGGAATTGCCCAGCGCGTCGTGGTCAAAAAAGTTCTTCGCGTTGGTGCGGAAGTAATCGGTGTCGAGCACCCATCCGCGCAGCGGAATGGTGAGTCCGAAGTCAACTTGCTGATCGCGTTCGCCACGCAGCGGAAGAAACGGCGCACTGGAAAGAATCGGCTGCGTGATGGTCAACAACGGCGGTGCCTGGTAATAGCGGCCAAAGAAACCGCGTACTACCCAGCGAAGTTTGGGAATCTGAATGGCGGCGCCGGCGCGTGGATCGGCCACGTTTTCCGTTACGCCGCCAGAGAAGCGCGTCAGCCGCACACCGCCGTTGAGCGTCAGCCACGACAAGGGCTTGTACTGGTCTTCCGCATAGAACGCGGTCAGGCTGGCCCACTGGATGTCACGTCCGGGTGGGATGGTCAGTTCTTCCGAAGTCAGCGAAAAGAAGTGGTTGTCGCGCAAAGCGAGACTCTGTACTCCGATATGGGTGTTGTGGCGGCCGCGATTCACTGCCACCTGCACCACGCCGCCGGTGTAGTTGGAACCACGATCATCCTGCGTGCCGGCGCCATCATAGTGGGCACGGTTGAAATGGTAGAAGGGCGAGAGGGTGAAGAGCACGCCGGGCGCTGCAGTATGCAGCCACGAAAGATTCGTAAATGCGTCCCGTTCGTCCTCCACGTCATGGAGGCCGGTGGCTTGCTGGTCGGGATCGTTGGGCACCTGGTAGTGATCGCCACGAACGGAAGTGGTCAACCGCAACTGGTCGGCGGGCGTACGGTTGAAAATGACCGAACCAAACCCGCTCAGCCCTGAACTCTGATTGTGGAACACGGCGGGTGTGGGCGTTTCCAGCCCGAGACTGGAACGATTGCCGGAGAGCGAGCCGTACCAGGCCAGGCGTTCGCTGTGGTCGCCGAAGCTCAGTTGACTGTTGGTGGTGTAGAAGTTGCCAAGACTGGCGACGATTTCGCCTTGGCGGTCACGCTCAAAGCCAGACCGGGGCACGACGTTGAAGACGCCATAGGCGCGGTCGCCGTATTCCGCGGAAAATCCGCCGCGCTGCACTTCCAGGTAGTCCATGTCTTTGGGGTCGAACTGCGGGCCGACATTGGAGGCGATATTGGTGTTGGGCACGGGTACGCCATCAAGCAGCCAGGTGATCTGATGGCCGCCGCGCATGTGCAGTTGATCGTGCACAACGTAAGCTCCGGGCACGTAGTTTGTAATCACGGCCAGACTGTTGGTCTGGTCGGCGCCGGGGGTGCGCGCAATGCGGTCGCGGCTGAGGACGGTGGTGGGTGTGGAAGTCTCCGGGTTGACGTCAGGCGTGGCAGCAGAAACCTCGACGACCTGCTCGGTGCGCGCGAGTTGCAGCGAGAAATGCAGGTTGGCGTCGCGCTGGGAAGTGAGCAGCAGGGTTTGCTGCTGCGGGGCAAAGCCGGCCCGGGAGACGCTAACGTGGTACTGGCCGAGCGGGACGGCGTCAAAGCGGAACTCGCCGCGGCTGTCACTGGTGATGCTGCGGTTCCAGTCGGAAGCAGCGGACTGCAACGCGACTTGGGCACCGGGCACGGGGCGATGTTGCGGGTCGTGAATCAAGCCCCGGATGCTTCCGGTGACGGAGGCGAAGACACTGGTGCAGAAAACGAGCGACACAACAGCTACGAAACGAAAAGCGTGCATCGGAGATCCCTGTGATGTTGGTAAAACGCTCATCAGTCGGCACGAACTTGCGAGCCTGGCGTTGCGGCGTCAGGAATCAGAAAGCAGCCAGCGACGACACGCGCGGGCTCAAGCAAGATCGTGGAAAGTTCAGGCGGCGGCCGGAGCCGGAGGAGCGCGGACGGAACGACAGGAGCGCAGAGAAAAATTCTTGTGCGCCGGCGCGGCGGGCAGCGCCACCGGGGCTGCAAGGTGGCTGGCGTACAGGGTGGAGGTGGGAGCAAGGTGCGCTGTCTGCTGCACCTTGAGGGCGCGACAACATTCATGTTGCAGGCAACACTCTCGGGTGCGAACACTCACGCCGCCGGTCTCATGATGGCAATGAGGCTGCTTGCGCAAGCAGCACGCATGCTGGTTTGCCGGGGCTGGGACGAAGGCCAGCGCTGTCGGGGCAAGGATCGCCGAGGTCAGCAACAGCAACAACGCGCTGGCGATGATGCGTTTCATAAGCCTGGAAAGCTGGGTAGTCCCGAACCCCACGTTGGGACGAGGATAGGACAGCGGGAGCGGAATTGCAATGCGGGACGGGCGCGGGCCTTCGATTTCCTCGAGGGCAGGCTGCTCCCGTCCCCCACCGGCTGCGACTACTTGCCCACGATGGGTGCGGATGTCTAGAACGCAGGATAGTAAACACTGCGGGATGGGGCAGGGCGCAAAGTCGTTACACGCAAGGGAGTCAACAACGCCCGAGGGGAGCTAAATCCGCGATTCGGTGCGCCGGTGTCTTAGAATAGAAAGATCGCCATGCCCAAGTGGTACGACAAATGGATGTATGACTGGGAGACGCGGCTCACGCTGGTGGACTCGAACCGGGTGGTGCGCCCGCTGGAGTGGGGGATTGACTGGACCGACACGTGGCCCTGCCGCGACGGACTGGGACCGGGCGAGATGCCGGCCAGTCCGGAAGCCTACTTGCGCGCCTATAACGAGCGCATCGCGGCGGACAGCGACGAGTTTTTTTCCTACCGGACGCCGACGGATTTCCGGGTTGAAGACCGCCAAGTGCAGGTGTTCTCGACGCGAGCCGCGCCGGAACCGCACCTCGAAGAGAAAGTTCGCGGGCAGCGCGGGCACTATCTGCGCTTCACATCGCCGGTGCACACGCGTCACCCCGAAAACAATCTGGTGAATGCGCGCTGGTTTCCCACGAGGGGCAAGCGGGCGGTGGTGGTGCTGCCACACTGGAACGCGAATGGCATTCAGTACAACGGGTTATGCCAGATCTTGCAGCGGCTGGGGATTGCCAGTTTGCGCCTGAGCCTGCCCTATCACGACGTTCGGAAACCGGCGGAAACCCAGCGGTCGGATTATGCGGTGTCGGCGAACATTGGGCGGACGCTGGATTCGGCACGACAGGGGATTGTGGATTTGCGTTCGTGCTTCGACTGGCTGGAGAGTCAGGGCTACACGCAATTGGGTGTGGTGGGAACGAGCCTGGGCTCGTGTTACGCGTTCTTGACTGCGGCGCATGAGCCGCGCATCCAGGTGGCGGCGTTTAACCACGCTTCAACCTACTTTGCCGACGTGATGTGGACGGGCCAATCGACGCGCCATGTGCGCGAAGGACTGGAAGCAGAGATCACGCTGGAGCGCGTGCGGCCGCTGTTTATGGCGATCAGCCCGGCGGCATATTTCGATCACTACGCACGCGTCCCCAAGAAAACGCTGATTATTTTTGCCAAGTACGATCTGACGTTCCTGCCGGAATTTTCGCGTCAGATTGTGAGCGAGTTCCACCGGCGGCACCTGCCGCTGAAGTCGGTGGAGCTCCCCTGCGGCCATTACACGTGCGGGGAAGCGCCGTTTGTATATCTGGACGGCTGGCACCTGGTGAACTTTGTAAGGACGGAGCTGCGGGCGTAGGTGTTTGACAGGTCTCCCCGCGACACCGCTTCCCGCTGAAATGTTTCTCGTTAACCAGAACTATTTCTTTCGCCGCGCGGGAACGTTCTCCCGCACGCACGGTGTCCTTACCGGAAGAACTTTCTTTCGGCGGACACCATGTTTTCCAGTTACGTACGGGAATCCACCTGGGACCAGACTCGTCGGGGTTGGTCCACGGCTGCCAGTTTTGCGATGCAGGCCACGGCGTTGGCGCTGCTGATAACTTTACCGTTATTCCATCCGAACGAGATGGTGCGTCTGATGCTGAGCCCACCGTTCATACCCCTCATAGCTCCCCAAGCACCGGTGCCCGCCGGACCGCCGCTTCATGAGCGCTCCAGCAGCGAACTGCGTACCGATGAAAGGATCGTCGCGCCGCCCAGGGTCCCCGACAGTATCGCCAACGTCGACGATCACGGTGTGCCGCCCATCCCGCAGTTTGTCGGAACGGGCGGAGTTCCCGGTGCCACCGGTCGTGACCCCGGTGGTTTGATCAACGGCCTCGATATGAGGCCGGTTGGCCCGGCTCCTGCACCTACGGCTGCGCCTCCGCGTCTCTCGGTGCTCATGGACGGTTTTCTCCTTCACCGCGTGCAACCGGAATATCCCGTTCTCGCGCGGCAGATGCGTCTGCAAGGGCCAGTGCATCTGCGGGCGATTATCAGCCGCCAGGGTGCGATCGAGAACCTGCAGGTGATCAGCGGACAACCGTTGCTGGTGCGGGCCGCCCGCCAG
>JBGQDM010000008.1:0-51404 GCA_041495845.1 Terriglobia bacterium
GTGTATCTTTCCATCCCGGTAATGGCCAGCTTGCGCATCGTCTGGCACCGCTGGCAGCTCTACGCGGAGAAGCGGACGTTTGGGCCGCTGAATGATTACGCGCTGGGCGCCGGATTCGCGCCGCGCCAATAATCTAATTCAAGATCAGCTTTCACTCGGCTCGCCAAGTCCGCCATCCCAGCCACGCCACTACGGCTGCCATCCCGCACCAGCCCAGCAACCGGACCGTCATGGCGATGCGGGAGTCGTACGCCAGAACGCCCAGGCTGGTGAAAATCGCATTCCAGTCGTGCTCGGCAAATTCCGGATCGCCGACCGTCACCAGAGGCAATGACACGGTCTGCGCATCCGCCATGTAAGTGGCGGTGTAGAGCCAGTTCTCAAAAAAGAAAAACAGAGCGAAGGCGAACCCCGCCAACTGCCGCTGCCAGAAAAACCATCCTGCCAGCAACAGCGGCACCAGCCATTGCAGCAGCGTCCCACCCCACAGACCCAGCGTCGGGCCCGACCAGCCGAAGAGCAAATGCCCGCCTTCGTGAACGATCAAGTTGGCATTGTCAATGAACAGGAACGAGCCGTGTTCCGAAAAAGCGTAAGCCATGAAGCCGAGATAGAACACAATCCACGCGATCATTGCGCCCCGAGAGAGCGGCTTCCAGTCTTGCTCCAAAATTGACTTGAGAAATTTCCGCATATGACTAACGCCGAGTGTAGGGAGACCGGGGCGTAACGTCGAGATTACGCGCGTGCGGAGTGAGCCCGCAGCGTCAGGACGGGCTTTGCCGAGCGAGATCGAGCGCCCCTAACACCGGTTCAGCCAGTGCCGAAAGGATGACGATCCGCGGCAGTCCTTCGAGCAGCGCGTGGCAAAAAGCATCCCGCACCAGCGGAGCATGGCCGAAGACTCCGCCGGCCATGGCGACGCGTGCCGAATCACTTTCAGGGAAGAGCCGCGTCGCGACAGTCCGGGCCAGTTGCGCCAGTTCCCTGCCCGCGCGGGCCACCACATCCTGTGCAGATGAGTCACCGGCCGCCGCTGCGGCGACGACCTCCGGCAGCAGGCTGCCGAAATCGGGCGGCGGGGTTGCGTTGGCGGCGCGCACTAACTGCTCCGTGTCCGCGAGTTGCCACGCATGAAGCACCGCAGACTCAAGCGCGCTGACCTGTCCGCGCTCCTGCGCATGAAAAATGGCAGCGACCGCGATCCGGCCGATCCACGGTCCAGAACCCTCGTCGGAAATCGCCCAGCCCCAACCGCCAGCGCGAGCGGTCTCGCCCTGCTCGTTTTTGCCGTAGGCGATGGAGCCGGTGCCGGAAATGACGACAACGCCGGAGCCGTCGCCGAACGCGGCATGCCTGGCGGCAACCATATCGCCGACGACCCGGATTTCGCCGGCCACCAGCTCGGCCAGGGTTTGCTCCAGAAATTTCCTCACCTCGGCTCGCGCCGCTCCCGCCGACCCCATCACGGTGCGGACAATCTCCCGCGGTGAGCGGCCGGCGGCGCGGCACGATTCCCGCACCGCTTCGGCAAGCGCTTGTTTCGCCTGCGCCTCACCCACGCGCACCACATTGCTGCCGCCGCTCACGCCCCGGCCGAGAATAACGTGCTCGTCGCCCAGAACGCAGGCCGTCTTCGTCCCACCACTGTCAATGCCGAGAAAAAGGGGCACGGCGTATTTCTATCACAAGCAGTCGCGGTGATCCCGAAAGGGCCCGGCGACGCGAACGTGCCCCCGCTGCCATTCACCAAACCCTCGCCTTTCCCGGATAATGACGCCGTCACCGGGAAAACGCCCGATGGGTTTGAACCATCTCGACCTCGCCATCATTGCCGTGTATCTGGTTGGCATCACTCTGTTCGGGTTGCAATTTCGACGACACCAGCGCAGCTTACGCGACTACTTTCTGGCCGATCGCGATCTGCCCTGGTGGGCCATCGCTCTTTCCATCGTCGCGGCGGAAACCAGCACGCTCACCATCATCAGCATTCCGGGCCTCGCGTACGACACCAACCTGGCTTTTCTTCAAGTCGTGTTCGGCTACCTGGTGGGTCGCGTCATCATCAGCTTCGTGCTGCTTCCGCATTATTTCCGCGGCGATCTTTACACCGCGTATCAATTGATTGAGCGGCGCTTTGGGAGCCGCCTGCGCTCGTTGACCGCCGGGCTGTTCCTGGTCACGCGTGCGGCGGCGGAAGGGGTCCGCGTCTACGCCATTTCCATTGTGGTGAGCATCGCCGTGGGCACAGGCGAGATTGCTTCGATCGCCATCATCACAGCCCTGACATTGATCTACACGTTGGAGGGCGGTCTAGCGGCAGTGATTTGGACTGACGTGGTCCAGACATTCATCTATGTGGCGGGCACGCTGGTTGGTTTTGCCGTCATCCTGCATCAACTTCCGGGCGGGTGGGGAGGACTGCTGAGCACCCCGGAACTCGCGGCCAAACTGCACGTCTTCAATTTTTCTTTTGATTTGCACCAGGCTTACACCTTCTGGGCGGGATTGATTGGCGGAGCGTTTCTCACCACCGCCAGCCACGGCACCGACCAGTTGGTGGTGCAGCGTCTGCTGGCAGCGCGCAACCAGCGGCAGTCCACGCTGGCGCTGCTCGCGAGCGGCGTGGCGGTGCTCTTTCAGTTTTCCCTTTTCTTGTTGGTGGGCGTACTGCTCTATGCCTTCTACCGCGCGCCCTCGGCGACATTCGGCAAACCTGATCGCATCTATCCGACGTTCATAGTCACGCACATGCCACACGGCGTCTCCGGGCTGTTGATCGCGGCAATTCTGGCGGCGGCCATGTCCAACCTGAGCGCCGCATTGAATTCACTGTCCTCGAGTTCCATGCTTGACTTCTTTTTCCGCAAGTCTGGCGGCGATGAAAAGCGCCAGATGCGGCTCTCGCGGTTGTCTACGTTGTTCTGGGCGGCAGTGTTGTTTGCCCTGGCGGTGTTGTCGTTGCACCGCGCTGGACGCGTGATCGAAGTGGGATTGCAAATCGCGTCGGTGGCCTATGGGGCGCTGCTCGGAGTGTTTCTGCTGGGCGTGCTGACCCGAAGGGCCAACCAGTCCGGAGCGATCGTGGGCATGGTTTGTGGGTTCAGCGTGGAACTCTATCTTTGGCTGGGGCACGTTCTGCCCTGGACGTGGTGGGTGGCGGTGGGGACGACGGTAACGTTTGCTGTAGGTTATCTGAGCAGCGTCGTGGCGGATCCCGGCCATCATGCCACGCGCGCTGCGGATGATTCTCCTTCCCGGTAATCGTTCACGATCCGGCAAACTCCGTCCTTCAGCACCGCCACGTGGAAGTTGATCAGCAGCTCAATCGGCAATCCCAGCAAACGGAGGTAGGAAAGGACTTGGATGGAGTCGACAGGGTGGAGCACTTCTTTGGCTTTCACTTCAACCACGACCCGGTGGGCCACCACCAGGTCAGCGCGGAAGCCACAGTCCAGTTTCACCTCGCGATAGATGAGCGGAACCGCTCTTTGTCGATCACAGGCCAACCCGGCTTCCCGCAATTCGTAGGTTAGGCAAGCCTCGTAGGCAGACTCCAGCAGTCCGGGCCCCAGGTGGCGATGGACTTTGATGGCTGCGCCAATGACCTGGGAAGTGATTTCGTTCAGGGCTCGCATGTGGGCACAGTAGTGGCGCCGAGACCAGTCAAGTAGTCCTCTTTAGGAGAGTCTCAATTGGAGGAGTTACGCACAAAATCTTAAAACGCAGAGAACGCTGAGAAAGGCCGCAGAGGACGCCGAGGAAATCCTGCGGACAAATAGAGAGTGGCCAAGGAGAGTCGTGGCTGGGGTCGCGTTTCTCTGCGATCTCTGCGGATTTTCTCTGCGCCCTCTGCGTTTTAGGATTTTTGGCTTTCAGTCACAGAAGCGCCGTACCTCCAGCGCCTCTCCCGTATACTTCCCTTCCAGCATGTCCCGTCCCGAACAGGCCGGCCTCGCGCGCGACCTTGGTGTCTCCCACGCCGGTGCGGTAGTCGTCGGCACCATCATTGGCAGCGGCATTTTTCTCGTGCCAGCGGAAATGATGCAGGCCGTGGGTTCCGCGGCGCTGGTTTATCTGGCGTGGGTTGTCGGCGGGCTGCTCTCCTTTTTCGGCGCACTCACCTACGCCGAGTTGGGTGCGATGAAGCCGCAGGCGGGCGGCGAGTACGTTTACGTGCGCGATGGCTACGGCCCGCTGCCCGGATTTCTCTACGCCTGGACTTGGTTTGTCATTGCCAAGCCCGCTTCAATCGCCACCGTCACTACTGGTTTCGTTCGCATTCTCGGGACGTTCCCGGTATTCGCTTTTTTCGCGCATCCGCTGACATCTGCCTGGACCTTTACCTGGGGGCAGGTGGTCGCCGTAGCGGCGGCGCTGTTGATCACTTTCCTGAACTACATCGGCGTCAAGAAAGCCGGCCAGTTCCAGTTCTTGTTCACGCTGCTGAAAGTGGCCATCATTCTCGGGATTGTCGTCGTCGGCTTCAGCTACAGCTCCGGAAGTTGGGGGCATTTTCGTGGCGTCTTTGCGGGCGCAACCGGCGGCATGGCCGGGTTTATGGCCGCGCTGGTCGCGGCATTGTGGGCCTACGACGGGTGGAATGACCTCAACATGGTGGCCGAGGAAGTCCGGCAGCCGGAACGCAACCTGCCCCGCGCGTTGATTTTCGGGGTGGCCACGGTGGCGGTGCTCTACATGTTGATGAACGCCGCCGTGCAATACGTGCTGCCGGCGGCCGCGATCGCAGCCTCGCCGCGGGCGGCTTCGGATGCTATCTCGGCCGTGCTTGGCCCTGGCGGAGCGAGGCTGGTGGCTGCCGGCATGGCCGTCTCCATGCTGGTAACGTTGAATGGAACCATCATGAGCGGGGCCCGGGTCCCCTTCGCTGTGGCTCGGGACGGTTACTTTTTTCGCACCATGGCCGAGATACATCCGCGCTTTCGCACGCCCTCCGCTGCCCTCCTCGCACAGTGCGCTTTGGCCGTGGTGCTGTTGCTGCTGGGCGGATCGTTCCGCCAGTTTTTCTCGCTAGCCATCTTTGCCGAGTGGCTGTTTTACATGGTGGCGGCCAGCACCATTTTCGTTTTTCGCAGCCGCGAGCCCCAAGCTAATCGCCCGTACCGTACGGCCGGGTATCCGGTTGTACCCGCACTTTTCATCCTGGCTTCCGCAGTCCTCCTGTATTACACGTTTCGCCAGAACCTGTTCTACTCTGCGCTGGGTTCTCTGCTGATACTTGCGGGAATTCCGGTGTTTTACGCCTTTGCCAGCCGGCGCGGCCGTTCCATTTCGGACTAGGTTCCGCAAACGGGAACGCCGAATTACCAAAGTACAGAGGCAGGCGACACGTTTACCATGTCCGGTTTTCCGCCTACCTTGGTTCTCACCCGCGCTTCTCTCCCCTGTCGGGTTCCCCATTACTTGGAGTGTGGCTGGATGGCGTATCGCGAGCAAATGACGATGGGATTGCTGCCGGAACGGCGCCGGGACTGGCGTACGTTTGCCTTCAGTTATGGCGTCGAAACGGTGCTGGTCCTGTTCATCCTTTCGTTGGGATTGCTGTTCCCGGAGAAGGCGAAGCTGGTGACGTATCACCTGATACCGTTGGTCGCGCTCAAGCCCTACGAGCCGCCCAAGCCGCCGCGGATCAAGCAGCAGATCATGGCGCATCTTCCGCCGCCACCGCCGGTCGTGATGCCGCGGATGGTGGTGCCGCAGGAACTAAGGCGCAAACCGCCGCAGGAAATGGAAGCGCCCAAACTCAACGAGTTCGAGGCCCGCAACGTGCCCGCGGTGTTGAAGCAGCAGAGCGGCGCGTTGCCCACCGTCGTGCACACGGGCGAGTTTAGCGGCAGTTCGGTTCCCGTCACCTTGAACAAGCCGGTGGACAAAGTGCAGACAGGCGGCTTTGGCGATCCCAACGGACTAAAAGCTGCCGACAGCAAGAACAACGCTCGGCTGGTGGCCGCTCAGTTGGGGTCGTTTGATATGCCGGTCGGGCCGGGGCAAGGCAACGGGAGCGGCGGCGCCAAGGGCGCCAAGGGTACGGTGGCTTCGGCGGGATTTGGCCAGGGCATCGCCCAGCCTGGTTCCGGGGACGGTCGCAGCAGCGGTCGAGGCGCGATCCAGACCGGAAGCTTCGGCAACATGCAGGCTTCGGGCCCGGCAGGTCCGCGTGCGCAACAGGTGCAGGGACCTGTTTCCACGGGTGTGGAAATTCTTTCCAAACCCAACCCGGCCTATAGCGAAGAGGCACGCAATCTGAAGGTGGAAGGCGAAGTGCTGTTAGAAGTTCTGTTCACCGCGGACGGGCGCCTGCAAGTCGAGCGCGTGGTGCGTGGCCTGGGGCATGGCCTGGATGAGGCCGCCGCAACTGCGGCCAACAAGATTCGTTTCAAACCGGCCACTCGCAACGGTCAGCCGGTGGATTCGATGGCGATCGTCCATGTGGTGTTTCAACTGGCTTACTGATCGAAACAGTCTGAGAGAGATTTGAGAGAGGAACTGAGTTATGCGCTTCGTAAAACTGATGGCAACAATGCTGTTGATCTCGCTGGCGGCTTGGGCCCAGACGGCTCCGGCTCCCGATCAGCCGGCCGCGGCTGAGGTACCGGCACCCGCCGCCGTCTCGGCGGCACAAGCGGCTGCGCCGGCCATCCTGCGCTCCCAACCCGAATCCGCCGCGATACCCTCGCAGGCCGCCCCCACCACGATCGATCAGGTGGTGGACCGTTTCGTGGGCCGCGAAAAAGCGTTGATGGAGCTGCTCAAGAACCGGACTCCGCTGGTTGAGACCTACATGCAGAACATCAAGGGTGACTCCACCCTGGGCCCGGTGCCGGAGAGCGACCGCTATTTTCTCGGGCACATGGATCTGGGTCCGGACCCCGAGCACCGTAGCTATCTGAACGATGATGAGGGCCTGCGCAAGCACCTGCTCGGCGGCTTCAGCAAGCTCTTTACCGTGCAGTACAAGGCGCTCGGTTTCTCCTGGATGGTGTTTGCGGACCGCGAAGACTTCAACCGTCAGGTGTATGACTTTAAGTTCATCCGCCGCGAATTTCTTGGCGACGTGCGCTGCCTGGTGTTTGACGTCACGCCGAAAAAGGGGACAGGCAATGGCCGCTTCCTCGGGCGCATTTGGGTGGAAGACCAGGACTACAACATCGTCCGCCTGAATGGGACCTATGCGCCGCGTCCGCGCAACGAGTACTTCTTCCACATGGATAGCTGGCGTCTGAACCTCATTCCCGGCTATTGGATTCCGGCCTATATCTACAGCGAGGAAGGTGACTTCCGCGTGGGCCAGAAGAACAAGTTTGCCTTCAAAGCGCAGACACGCATCTGGGGCTATGACCTGAAGAACGGGCAGAAGGAAGACGAGCTGACGCAGATTCTCGTGGACTCGCCCAGCGTTCAGGACCAAAGCGCCGCCGCGGCTGATGCTTCGCCGGTTGAAAGTCAGCGCCTGTGGCAACAGCAGGCGGAAGACAATGCTCTGGATCGCCTGACTCGCGCCGGATTGCTGGCGCCCGAAGGCGAAGTGGACAAGGTGCTGCAGACGGTGGTCAACAACATGATGATCACCAACAACATCGAACTGCCCCGTCCCGTGCGCTGCCGCGTGCTGGTGACCTCGCCGCTCGAAACCTTTAGCGTGGGCAACACCATCGTGATCAGCCGTGGCCTGGTGGATACGCTGCCCGATGAAGCCAGCCTGGCCGCCGTGCTTTCGCACGAACTGGCACACATCGTGCTCGGTCAGAACGTGGGCAGCAAGTACGCCTTCAGCGACCGCATGCTTTTCTCTGACGAGCGCACGTACGAGAACCTGGGCTTCCGCCATGATGACGTGGAAGAACAAGCGGCGGACAAGAAAGCCATCGAAATGCTGAAGAGTTCGCCCTATGCTCAGAAGTTGGAGAGCGCCGGCCTCTATCTGCGCGTGCTGTCTTCGCGGGCGCCGCAGCTGGCAGGTCTGCTCACACCACACCTGGGCAACGCCATGGCGGTGAATGGGCAGGTGACGCGCATGCCGGATGTTCTGGCACAAGCGCCGCAGCTGGATTTCAGCAAGATCAACCAGATCGCAGCTTTGCCTCTGGGTGGCCGTGTGAAACTAAACCCTTGGGACAGCAAAATCGAGATGGTGAAGGCCGCTCCGGTCGCGCTGGCTTCGGCCCGAGAGAAGATGCCGTTTGAAGTGACGCCATTCTTCCCGCGTCTATCCCGGCTCAACCTCAACTCCGCGACGGCACCGGCTACGACCGCAGCCGACAGCAGCCCCGCTGCTGCCAGCACCACCGCCAGCGCCCAGCCCGTTCCCAGCCAACCGGCGGGCCTCGGCAAACAATAACCGCAACAAGGTTGCAGTAAGCGGTGCCGGGCATCCGGAACTCAAGGGTTCCAGGGTCCCGGCACTTGTTTTTTTGTTTGGGGAATCCACCCCGCAACTGTGAGCGCTTGCCAACCTTCCCGGTACCCGTTCGTCTAACCGCCGATGGCAACCGACCCCGGATTCTGCCCCACGCGACGGCGGGCAGGCACGCGCAAGCGCAACACTTCTGTCCTATGTTTTGTCTTGCTCTCTGTTTGCTCTGCCGCCTGGGCCGGTGACACGCCGGTGGTGCGGGCCAGCGAATACGCGCGCCTGCATGTGCCCCGCCTGGATCGCGGCCCGAAGTTCGAAGACTTCACCGGCATGCGCCCTTCGCCGTATTTTGCGGAAAAGATGCTGAAAGTGGAGGGATTCAAGCAACGCGGTCCGGTAGATGGCGCTCCTATCTCACAACGCACCGAAGTCTACTTGGGCTTCACCGACCAGAACCTGTATGTCGTTTGCCTCTGCTTCGATGCGCAGCCGGCCAAGATGCGTACTCACATGGTGCGCCGCGAGTTGATTGACGACGACGACCAGTTCGGTTTTATGGTGGATCCCTTTCTCGACCGCAAACATGCCGTCTTTTTCTACCAAAACGCCTACGGCATCCAGCAGGACGGCATTTGGAACGACCAGCAGCCTGACTACTCCTACGACATGCTCTGGCGGTCCGACGCAAAACAGAACGGCGAGGGGTATGTTGCTTGGTTTGAAATTCCCTTCCGGTCGCTGCGGTTTCCCGCCCGTGACCTGCAGACCTGGGGCATCTTCTTCGAGCGCGATGTCCGGCGCAACAACGAGTACGCCTTCTACCCGCGCATCTCCACCAACGTGCAGGGCTTTATGAGCCAGGAAACCGAGATGGACGGGCTGACCCAAATCTCCCCTGGCCGGAACATGCAGTTCATCCCTTACCTCTCCATGCGATCGTTCCGCGCTCTGGACGATCGCGATCCGAACCAGGCCTTCTTTACCGGCAAGCACGTCGAGCCGCGCGCCGGAGTAGACGCGAAAATTGTGCTCAAGGATTCCCTGGTGCTGGATGCCACGGTCAATCCCGACTTCGCCCAGGTGGAGTCGGACGAGCCGCAGGTGACGCTGAACCAGCGCTTTGAAGTGTTCTTCCCGGAGAAGCGTCCGTTCTTTCTGGAAAATTCCGGCTACTTTGAGACCCCGATTAATCTCGTTTTCACCCGCCGCATCGCCGACCCGGAGTATGGTCTCCGCCTCACCGGCAAGCTCGGTCCCTGGGCCCTGGGCGCATTCTTTGCCGATGACAAGTCCGCCGGGCACAGCGTGCCTGCCCACGACCCCATCGCCGGGAACAAGGCCTATTTCAGCGTGCTGCGCCTCAGCCATGACTTGGGTAAAGAATCCTCGGTGGGGTTCATCTACACCGACCGCGAGCAGCGCACGGCGCCGGGGAGCCTGTGCGACACCACCGATACATGTGGCGTCGGCTTCAACCGCATCGGCGGCTTCGATACCAAGCTCAAGTTCAACTCGCAATGGTCTTTGAACGCTCAGGCGCTGGCCAGCTCGACCAAGTTCAACGATGGCACGCGCGGGGCCGGGCCCTCCTACCATCTCGGGTTGCTGCACCAGTCACGCCACGTCACCTACGACGCGAAATACGACGACACCGCGCCTGGATTCCAGACCGAAACCGGGTTCTTCCGGCGGCCCGACATTCGCCAGCTCCGCCAGTTCGTCCTGTATCGCTTTCGACCCGAGGGCAAGCACCTGCTGACCCATGGCCCCGAACTTACCGCGCTGAACTCGTGGGACCACTCTGGCACCCGGCTGGAATGGTTTGGCCAGTTCGCGTACGCACTAAGCTTCCGCGGACAGACCTACCTGCAGCCTTACGCCGACTTAGGCCACGAGCGCCTTCGCCCCATTGACGGCTTTAGCGGACTCGACATCAATCGCGACTACGCCCACCGCCACGTCGGCGTTTTCTTCGGCAGTGCCCTGTTTAAACAGCTCAACCTGCGCGGCGAAGCGCGCTGGGGGACGGATACTAACTTCGACCCAGCCAACGGCCCGCCCGTCCTGGCCGATTCCAGCGTCCTGAGCCTTACCGCCACCGTGCGACCGCTCGATCGCCTCACCATCGACAATACCTATCTGCTGACCCGCCTCCGCACGCAGGGCGCGGGCGCCAACGTGTTCAACGACCACATTGTGCGCTCGAAGTGGAATTACCAATTTACCCGCGCCCTGTCGCTCCGCTTGATCGCCCAGTACAGCGCGGTGCTGGTGAACGCCGATTTGCCCGCGGCACAACAACTCACCTCCCTACAGAATGTGAAGAATTTCAACGCCGACGTGCTGCTTACTTACCTCATCCACCCGGGCACCGCCGTCTATGTGGGCTACAACAGCAACCTGCAGAACCTCGACCCATCTCTCGGCTTCGACCCCAACGGGAACCTCCTGCGTACCCGGAATCAGTTCATTAACGATGGCCGTCAGTTTTTCGTGAAAGTCTCTTATCTCTTTCGATTCTGAGGTTTGGCGTTTGCCAAAGGCGCCGCTCCCACGCCTCTCCCGGGGGATGGTTACTTCTTTCCCGCTTGCCCCCGGCAACTCCGCGTTAGAATAAAGACTCTAACCAGACAGGCAGGAGTCTGCCGCAGGGGGTACCCGCCATGAGAATGCAACGCGCAGCGTGGACGCTAGTGCTGGTTTTATCCGTGGCTGCTTTGCTGGCAATTCCTCTGTGGGCCGATTCGCAAGCCCGCATCGTCCGCCTGAGCGACGTTCAAGGCGATGTCCGCATTGACCGTCGCGCAGGTGAGGGTTCCGAGCGCGCCATCCTGAACCTACCCATCACCCAGGGCACGCGGCTCACGACCGGCGAGAACGGCCGCGCCGAAATCGAATTTGAAGATGGCAGCACCATCCGCCTAACCGCGCAGACCGAAGTGGAGTTTTCGCGCCTGAGCTTACGCGACTCCGGTGGCAAGTTCACCAACGTGGAAGTGAATGAAGGCATCGCTTACTTCAACATTGACCTCGGCAAGCATGACGACTTCACGGTGGACTTCGGCCGGCGCACGCTGAACCTGGAGCGCTCGGCGCGCTTCCGCATTAATGTCTCGCGCTCGGAAGCCCGCCTGGCTGTCAGCCACGGCTCGGTGGAACTCACCGGCGGTTCGGAACGGCGCGAAATCGGCAAGAACCACACCGCCACCTGGGACCTCGAGAATGCAGAGCGCGTCAGTCTCGCCAACGATTACCTCGAAGACCCCAGCGACGATTGGAACCACGATCAGGATGAGTATCACGCTCGCAACTATGGCCGGAACAGCGGGTCGCCCTACGCCTATGGCTTTAGCGATCTGAACTACTACGGCAGCTATGTCGACGCGCCCGGTTATGGCCAGCTCTGGCGGCCATATTTCGCCAGTTATAACTGGGACCCTTTTTGGGATGGTTCGTGGGTCTACTATCAGGGCGTGGGTTACACTTGGGTCTCTGCGTATCCGTGGGGATGGATTCCCTACCGGTATGGTTCGTGGCTTTTTGTTCCGAGTTACGGCTGGTGCTGGCAGCCAGGCTATTGGAACGCATGGTACCCGGTACCGCGCGTCTTCAACCCGCCGCCCACTTGGATCTCACCCCAGCCTCCGACCCAACGGGGTGCAACCGTGGTGGTCTCACACGGTGGCGGCGGTCCGCGCATTCAGCCCCTTGATCCGGAAGGACGCCTGGTGCGGAAGATCCAGTCCGACAGCGCCGGGCTGGGCGTGCCCCGCGGGAGAATGGATTTGAGCGTAATGAGCAGCGGCCGTGTCGGCCCCGATATGCATCCGGCGCCATCTGGGATCGCTGATGGGCCGCGACCCGGCAAAGGGCAAGTCGCGCCCAGTGCCGCACCGAGTTCTCCGCCCAGTCCCACGGCAGTAAGAACGCCGCCTGCACCGCGCCCTGCGCCTGCACCCGCGCCTGCACCTTCGATCCGCATTTCGCCCGGACCGAACGTCCGCAGTGTAACCGTGGCCCCATCGAAAACCTCACCGCACTAAGGACAGCGTAAGATTAAAGAGGAGCAGCCGTTGCTGGCTGCTCCTCTTTCTTTTTGTCCGTTGGACTTTCTCTGCGCTCTCCGCGCTCTCCGCGCTCTCCGCGGTTCGGTTGTTCTCCCCATGCCCCTGGGGGCGGCTCCGATTCGGAATGCTAAAATCAATGTCAGGCATGAATCCACCCCGTCCTTCCGCACTCGCCGAGCCCACTGCACCTACCACGAACGCTGCCCTTAAGGTCGGCTTCGTCAGTCTGGGCTGCCCGAAGAATCTGGTGGACAGCGAAGTTATGCTTGGCCTGCTCTCGCGCGCTGGCGCACAAATCACGGCGCGAGCCGAGGACGCCGACGTGCTGGTGGTGAACACCTGCTCGTTCATCGAGAGCGCGCAGCAGGAATCGGTGAATGCCATTCTGGAAATGGCGCGCCACAAGACCGAAGGCCGCGCCCGCCGCCTGATCGTCGCCGGCTGTCTGGTCGAGCGCTATCGCCACGAGATTCAGAAACAGATTCCAGAAGTGGACGCGGTGGTGGGGACGGGTGAGTTAGAAAACATTCTCGCCGCGGCGGGCATCACTGCGCCGCCTGCGACCGCGAGTAACTCACCTTTTACGATCCTGCCCTCACGCCCGGAAGCTGATGCCCGCGCAGCCCAGGGCCGGTTCTCGCGCGACGGCTGGGATGGCGCCATCGCTGACCTGCCCAACTATCTCTACGACGCGGACACGCCCCGCATCCTGACCACGCCGCGCCACTCCGCTTACATCAAGATTGCCGAGGGCTGCGATCATCCCTGCACTTTTTGCATTATTCCGCAGCTCCGCGGACGCTTTCGTTCGCGGCGCTTTGAGTCGGTGGTCGCGGAGGCCGAACGACTGGTCGCCGGCGGCGCGCGCGAACTCACGCTCATCGGTCAGGACACGACCTGCTACGGCGAAGACTTCGGCTTGACCGACGGCCTCGCGCTGCTACTCGATCGTTTGGCACGCATTCCCGCTGTACGCTGGGTGCGATTTCTCTACGCGTATCCCAACAAGATCACGACGCGCCTGCTTGAGACCATTGCAGCGCACGAGAAGATCTGCTCTTACATGGATGTACCGCTGCAGCACGCCTCGTCTTCCGTGCTCAAGCGCATGCGGCGCGGCGCCGGTGCTGACGTGTTCCTGAAGTCCATCGAGAAAATGCGCCGTATCGTGCCCGACATCACCCTGCGCACCACCATGATCGTCGGCTTCCCCGGCGAGACCGACCGTGACTTCGAACAGCTCTGCGACTTTGTGTGCGAGGCGCAGTTCGACTGGCTCGGCGCCTTTGGGTATTCCAACCAGGAGGGCGCGAGTGCTCATGCCCTCGACGGCAAGCTGCCGGCCCGCGAAATCGAACGGCGCCGCAAGAAGTTGATGCAAATTCAGCGCCAGATCAGCCGCAAGAAGAAAAAAACGCTCGTCGGCCGCGAGTTTGATTTGCTGCTGGAAGGGTTGTCCGAAGAAACCGACCTGCTCTGGCAGGGTCGCACCTCCATGCACGCCCCGGAGATTGACGGCACGGTGCTGATCAATGACGCGCCTGAGGATCGAGAGCTGAAGGCCGGTGAGTTCTACCGTTGCCGCATTACTGCCGCTCAAGATTACGACCTGGTCGCCCAGATTCTCTGAGCATTCACTCCGGCCAGAACTGTAGCGCCGTCTTACTCAAGATCATCTCTTGCGCCGACTGACTCAGCGGTAAGGCTCTGAAGTCCTGCAGGTTCTGCCCAATTTCCCGTACCCCAGGCCCCGGCCAATCCGTGCCGAACATGGTCTTGTGCGCAATCTCTTCCAACCGCGGAAAATACTCCAGCAGCTTGACCGGCGGAATGCCGCTGATATCGAGATACAGGTTCCGATGCCGGCGCAGTAGGAAGAAGGCCGTATCCATCCACAACGGACGCCCACCGTGCGCCATGATGATGTTCAGCTTCGGGAAATCCACAGCCACGTCGTCGAGATAGATCGGGTCGCCATACTTGTTGCGCGCGTCGGGAAATACCGATGTCCCGGTATGAAACATTACGGGGATTCCGTTCGCCTCGGCGGCGCGATAGATAATCTCCAACTCTTTCATGCCATTAAGATAGTCGTTGGGAAAGAGCAACTGATGCGGCGGATGGATCTTGAGCATCCGCAAACCCAGGCGCAGCGCCGCTTCCACGTCGGCCAGAATGTTCCTGGAGCTTTTCGGATGCAGCCCGCCGCAGGGGATCAGACGTTTCGGCGCCGCCTTGCAGTAGTCCACCACAAACTGGTTGACCTCCGGCGGAAGTCCGATCACTTCCGGAGCAACATAATTCACCAGCACCGCGCGGTCCACTCCAGCCGCGTCCAGATATTTCAAAAAGGTCTGCGGCGAGCCTCCGTATTCCACAATCTGGTCAAAGTTTGACCGCTTCGCGCGTACCAGTTCTCGCGCGGCCGGCTTGAACATCTCCAGCGGCTCAATGTGAACGTGGCAATCGGTGATGAGCATGCAGTGCGATCAGTAGAGCGGAACCGTTGGATCAATCCGGCGCGACCAAGCGTCAATTCCACCGCGCAGTGATTGTACCTGTTCGAATCCCTGCTGGCGCAACCAGTGGGTCACGTTGAGCGAACGCACCCCGTGATGGCAGACCACCACAATGTGCGCTTCCGGGTCGAGTTCCTGGTGGGCGCACGCGGGGATCTCTCCCATGGGAATGTGGCGGCTGCCCTCGATGCGTGCCGCCTGATACTCCCACGGCTCGCGCACGTCGAGCACGGCGAACGGCTCGCCACTCTCCTGTAGCACCTTCAGTTCTTCCGCTGTCAGCTCAAAATCCATCGGGTTGAGGTCATTGGTTTCAGTATCCAAAATCCGCCGGCGCGGCATACGCGTGGTTCTTTACTCCCAGCGCCTGTACCCGCTGCGCCCCCAGCCGCTGCCGGTACTCACTCCGGCCCGCCAGCCCGCGCACCCACTCGTCCAGCCACTTCCTGCTGGATTCCTCGGTTCGGGTCTGCTCATGATAATCGCGGAAGAACGCGTCGTCGCGCTTGTAATATCCCTGCACCGGTGATGGATGTGCGCCGAACGAGCACTCAACCACCGCGCTCACCAGAAATCCTGGAATCACCGTCCGGTTGGGGTCGCTGGCAATCACTTCGGGCGCAACAATTTCTTCCGCCACCACGATCACCCGCTTCGCCGCTCGCACCGCTTCCACCATGACGCCAAGATTCCCCCAACAATGCGCATTCCCTTCCGCATCCGCGCGTTGCACGTGAACGATGGCCACATCCGGCACGAGCGCCCGCACCGCATGCAGCGTTTCTCCCGTGAACGGCGACTGAAATTCAGTGAAGAACTCATTGTCGCGTGCGACATCGCTTCCCAGCGCCGTCCGTGTGGGCAGAAACGGCACTCCCATCGCCGCCGCCTGCAACGCCAACGCCACTGTGAAGTTCGTCAGGTTCGTCACCGCGAGTCCGTCCCGCTCCACCGCGCGGCGAAAGTTGTATGCGGAACCCATCATCACGTTGCCCACCCACGCGGCGATCACGTGGCTCGCACAGCCTGCCGCAATCATCTGGTCAAATAAAATGTCGGAGATGGGGCCGATGAGCGTCAGCCGGCGTTTTTTCTGACGCATGATTTCGTGGCCCGCTGCAAACGGGATCATCTGCTCCATTTGCAGCCCGAGCGCGACGGAAGCACCATCCGGAACCAGTTCCGCGATCGCCTGCTGCATGTTCATCAGCTTTGTCATGAAATTGTGCGGATGCCTCAACGCGTCCAGAATCCGTCCTTATCGTATTCACGAATCGCCCGCAGTTCGTCCTTTGCGGGCGCTTGTGTTTCGGCCACCTGCCGTGAGACTTTCAGCTCCCAGCCGGTATTCGCCATGACATCGCTGGCCTCGACGCCCGGATGCACCGACGCGAGGTAAGCCTCTCCGGCTTCGTCAAAGCGCAAAACAGCTTTGGTGGTAATCACTGCCGCCGGGCCTCCCCGCGGCAAGCCCACGCGATGGCGCCAGCCCGCGCCGTCTCCATTCCCGGGGCTGGTGCGATACGAAACGCGCAATGGAAGACGCTGCCGGCTGTGTTCGAGCAGCACGACAAAGCGCTGCGCTAGCGAAGCAATATCGCAAGCTCCGCCCGAACCGGGCAAGCGAACCTTCCCTTTCTCGCCGCGCACTTCAGTGGAGTTCAAGTTGCCAAAGCGATCCACTTCCGCGGCGCCGAGAAAACCAAGATGTACCCGCCCGGACTGCAACAGGCTCATCACTCCCAGCATGTCGAGACATTGGGTCGCGCCCAGTAGGTTCGGCGGATCCGCCATGGTGTAGATCAGTTCGCGGGCGGGCGTGCTGCGAATGACGCCGTTCTCGAACAGGCCAATGGCATTCGGCGCGTGCGTCTGCTTGGCGACCACAAATGCGATCAGCGGCAGGCGCATGCCCACAAATACAACTTCGTGGTCCCGAATTTCGCGCGCTGCCGCCGCCACCATCAACTCGCTCAGTGTAAAGTCCACGCTCACGCCAGGTTCATCCACACGGACTTCACCTCGGTGTAATGCTCAAGCGCCGCTGCGCCCAGTTCACGCCCGAAGCCGGAGCTCTTGTATCCGCCAAAGGGCATGGCCGCGTCCATCAGCCCATACGCGTTCACCCAGACAATACCCGCCTTGAGCATGCGCGTGACGGTGTGTGCCTTCTTCACGTCGCGGGTCCAGACTGCCGCAGCCAGCCCATAAGGCGTGCGATTCGCCAGTTCCACCGCCTGCTCCAGTTCATCGAAAGCCAGCGTGGCCAGCACCGGTCCAAAAATTTCTTCCTGGGCAATCTTCATCTCGTTGTGCACGCCGCCGAAAACTGTCGGCTCGATGAAGAATCCCTTGCCGCCGCCCACACTAGCGCGATTCCCACCCGCCAGCAATTTCGCACCCTCGTTTTTGCCGGCCTCGATGTAGCCCAGTACCGTTTTCATTTGCTCCTGGCTGACAATCGCACCCAGCCGCGTCTTCGGATCCAGTGGGTCACCCGGCTGCAGCTTCTTCACCCGCGCCAGCAACTTCTCAAGGAACTCGTCCTGCACGCGGCCCTCGACAAACAGCCGCGACCCCGCGTTGCAGACTTCGCCCTTGCCATAGAAGATTCCGTTAATGGCGCCCTTCACGGCAGTGTCAATATCAGCGTCGGCAAAAACAATATTCGGCGACTTTCCACCTAACTCGAGAGTCACGCGCTTCAGCGTGTCCGCCGAGCTGCGCATGATGTCCTTACCGACGGCGGTGGAGCCGGTAAAAGCAATCTTGTCGATCCCCGGATGAGCAACGATGGCTTTGCCCGTCTCCGGCCCGCCGGTAAGAACGTTGATCACGCCGGCGGGAAAGCCAGCCTCGATGGTCAACTCCCCAAAACGCAGGGCCGTCAGCGGGGTTTGCTCCGCTGGTTTCAGGATGACCGTGTTGCCACAAGCCAACGCTGGGCCTAGCTTCCAGGATGCCAGCAATAGCGGAAAATTCCACGCCACAATCATGCCCACCACGCCGACGGGTTCGCGCAACGTATAGGTAAACGCATTCTCGAACGTGTTCACCGTCTCGCCGTGCAGTTTGGTGGCCCAGCCGGCAAAATATCGCAGCACATCCACCACCATGGGCATGTCCACGTGGCGGGACTCAAAAATCGGTTTGCCGTTGTCGAGCGTTTCCAGTTCCGCCAGTTCTTCGAGGTTCTGCTCGATCAGGTCAGCCAGCCGCCACAATAACCGGCCGCGCTCGCTGGCAGAGAGCTTGCGCCACCCGCCACTACGGTCTTCGAACGCACGGCGCGCCGCCACCACTGCGCGCTCCACCTGCTCCGCACCGGCCGCCGCCACTTGCGTCAGCACTTCCCCAGTCGCGGGATTGATGGTGTCAAACTGTTTCGCGCTCTCCACCCACTCGCCGCCGATGAGCAACCGCCCCGGCTTTACTTGCGCTTTGCTTGCAGTCAGCATCTCACTCCTTGTGATTATTTCCCTGTGAACTTCGGCGGGCGCTTTTCCAGATAGGCGCGGATACCCTCTTTGGCGTCCGCGCTTTCGAAAAGCAGTTGCTGGTTCTCGCGCTCCAGCGCGAGCCCGGCCTCGAGCGGAATCTCCCAGCCCGCCTGCACCGCGCGCTTGATTCTGCCCACCGCCTTGGCCGCTTTGTTGGGCGGGCAGAACGTCTTCGCATATTCGAGCACGCGTTCCATGAAGCCTTCGCGCTCGAAGATGTCATTCACCAGCCCCATCTGCCGGGCTTCCTCAAAGGAGAATGTGCGCCCGGTGATCATCAGCTCAATCGCCTGGCTCTTGCCCAGCAGGCGAGACAAGCGCTGCGTTCCTCCGGTGCCTGGCAACACGCCCAGGCTGACTTCGGGTAGTCCGATCTTCCCCGCATTTTTGCGCGCGATGCGCAAGTCGGCGGCCAGTGCAATCTCCAACCCGCCGCCTACGGTATGGCCATTCAGCGCGGCAATCACCAGCTTCGGCGTGTTCTCCAACCGCAACAGCGTTTCGTTGGCGTGTAGGCAGAAATAGTATTTGAAGTTTGGGTCCGCCGCGGCCAGCATGTTGATGTTCGCGCCGGCAGAAAAGAATTTATCGCCCGCCCCCGTCAACACCATCACGTGCACACTTTCATCCATGCGCGCGCGCAGGATCGCCGCATCGAGTTGCTGATGCATCTCATAGGAATAAGCATTCGCCGGCGGATCGCACATTTCGAGCACGGCTACGCCCGCCTCGGTGGTGCGATAGCGAATCAATTCCCTTTGCGTTTGCGAGGCCGAGATTTCGGTGCCGCCCATTTTGCTGTCCCTTTCTTTGATCCCTTCCCTCTGACTGCGCCCGCACTTTCGTAGGCCACGCTGAGCCAATAGAGCGCTCGGGTCAGGTCCTGTGCCGATGTCATCCGATAGGTCAGCCAGCGCGAAGGCGAAACGTTTACCGCCAGAATTCTCGAGTCCTGCTGAAGTTGTTCCCGCAATCGCCCACTCGGGGCTTCCAGCCGGAACGCAATCGAATCCGGCGGCTCCATCGTGCGCGTGCGCGGCAACGCCGCAAAAATGGCGCCTCTGCGGTAGAAGCTAACGAACCCAAACATTCCCCGCGTGGCCACACCGGGCCAGGTCAGCACTTCCGCCTGCAACGCTGCCGACCAGGCTTTCATCTCCTCCGTGATTTTATGCAGGCGGGGACGCTCGCGCTTCGGGAGAGTCATTGGACCGGCCGGTCGCGCTCCACCAGCAAGATGCGTTTGATCTTGTTGCGATCGAAACTCTGCATCCCACCAGCAATGCGCACGGTCACATCGGTCGCGGTCATGGATTCCAAGTCTCCGCTAATCACCGTGCCGTCGCGCATTTCCAGCGTATCGTGAGCGGACGTGCCCAGTTCATAACTCATGCTGCCGCCGGAAACATCATCTGGCCCAATTTCCAACGGGAAATGTCCCGTGTTGTAGCCTTCCTTGCTGAACTCCAGTTCATGCTTACCGACGCCCACCTGGACCATCTTCGGCGTTGTGCCCACATCTTTCCCGTCCATCTTTACACCGGCTCCCTGCGGCACGGAGTTGACGGTGACCGTGATCACGCGCGGCGGTGCGGCCGCCTGCAACTCGGGAGGGAGGGAACGGGCAACCAGGCCCATGGAGACAGGATCGCCGTTGGCATCGCTACTGAACTGGAACTTAACCACTTCACCCGGCCCGACATTCGTCAGCGAAAGAAAGCCCTCACCAATCCTGGCCTTGTTCTTATCGAAAAGGTAGACCGCAAAATCGGCGCGTGAAATCGGTTTGCTCCACAGGTTCTGAGCCACCACGTCGCTCAGCATGAATTTCCGGTTGCCCGCGCTGCTGACACTGTGGAATCTTCCGAAAGAGAAGCGCACAACGGTGGCGCCGTTTTCCGGCCAGTTCATCACCTGTGCCGGCGGGTCCTTCGCGAACATGGCTGCGGTGACACTGAGCAGCACCAGCAAACACTTTCCTAATTTCATGAGCTCTCGCGTCTCCGCATGCTGAGTTTTGTAAACGGGGCCCGCTTTCAAGATCAGTTCCGAATATCCGCCAGCAGTCGCTCGATTTCCTGTTTCTGCACCGCCGTCAGCGGCAACAGCGGCAACCGTGCCGGTCCGCCAAAATAGCCGTTGAAGTCCAACGCATACTTCACGCCCGGGATACTGAACTCATTCACGATTTTTCTTGCCGCCTCGGCAATGCGCTGTTGCTTTTCCGCTGCCAGTGCCGCGTCGCCTTCTTTCCACGCCGCATAAACTTCAAAACAGGCCGTCGGCGCAGGGCACGCGAAGCCGAGAATCGCTCCCACTGCGCCCGCTTCCAGCGAAGGCTCCAGTTTGTCCGCTGCCCCCACCAATACCTGAAAGCCGACTTCCTTCTGGCGCGTCCTGATCCCGCTCATCACGCTCACGGCGGACGAAGACGGTTTCGCCGGCCCCCCGGCCAGCGCTTCCACCGTCACCAGCTCTCCACCGTTCTTTGGCGCGGTTGCCACCTTCAGCATGCGCGGTGTGACCGCTGCAAACGTTTCCGTGACCGTGGTCGCGCGCTTTACCGTGCGCGTTCCCTCCACCATCCGCCGTACTTTTTCGACATCGCCGCCCGACTCCTTGATCCCGATGATATTCGGATGTTCCGCAAGTTCGACCACCAACTCGGTTGGAATGTCGTAGCCGGTCGCCTGCGGAAGGTTATAGAGCAGCACCGGGATGGGGGAGCGGTCGGCGACAAAACGATAGAACGCCAGCATGTTTGCCGACTTAGTCTGCGATTTGTAGTAATAGGGCGTCCGCACCAGGGCCACATCGTAGCCCAACTCAGCTGCGTACTCCGTGAGACCCAAAGTCGCGGCGGCGGATTCCAGACCCGTACCCGCGATGAGCACCTTCTCCGGCGAGGTCGCCGCTCGCGCGGCTTTCAACACTTCGCGCTTCTCCTCATCGGAGAGCAGGATCGCTTCGCCGGTCGACCCCAGCACCACCATTCCAGCCAGCGGCGTGCGCGAATAGTGCTCGACGTTGGCCTCGAGCTTCTTGAAATAGACGTTGTCGTCGGGAAAGAAGGGCGTAGTAACCGGGGCAAAGATTCCTTGGAGCAACATGGACAAGACTCCTGACTAGCGGCCGCCAGCCCTCAGATTACCCGCCTCATTAATGTTTTGTCACGCCGAGGCAGCGCCACACAACTACTTAGCGCAGGCCTTCGCGCACCTCGCGGTCGGCGTGCAATTTCTGCAGCGCATGCACCGTCACCCGCCCCGTCTGCAGCGCGGCAATCCCCTCCGCTGCCGCTCGCGCTGCTGCCAGCGTTGTGATCGTCGGAATGCGGTGCATGACGGCGGCTCGCCGGATGGCCTTCTCGTCAAAGAACGGATCCGCCCCTTGCGGCGTATTGATGATGAGCTGGATGCGTTCGCCCTTGATCAGGTCCACCGGATTGGGCCGGCCTTCCTTTACCTTGTATACGCGCTCCACCTTCAAGCCCGCTTTCTCGAGCACATCTGCCGTGCCGGCGGTGGCCACCATGGCGAATCCCAGTTCAGCAAAGCGGCGTGCCACCTCCGCCACGTGCAACTTGTCGTGGTCGGTCACGCTGATGAAAACCGTACCCTTGGTCGGCAGCGTTTGTCCCGCGGCCACTTGTGCCTTGGCAAATGCTTCGCCAAAACTGTCGCCTACACCCATCACTTCGCCGGTGGACTTCATTTCCGGCCCTAACACCGTGTCCACCCCGGGAAACTTGTTCCAGGGAAACACAGGCGACTTCACGTAATAACAGCGGCCGGTATCAAGATCGGCGGCGCGCTCGATGTACTCCGGAAGAAACTCGCGCAACTTGCGTCCGGTCATCAGCCGCGCGGCAATCTTTGCCAGCGGAATACCCGTGGCTTTCGAGACATAAGGCACGGTGCGCGAGGCCCGCGGATTCACTTCCAGCACATAGACCTTGTCGCCGCCGTTGCCGGCGCTCGCGCGCGGAATGGCAAACTGAATGTTGACCAGCCCTACCACCTGCAACGCCCGCGCCAGTTGGAACGTGTACTCGCGCATGGTGCGCATCAGCTTCTCGGGAATGTCCACCGCCGGCAGCACGCACGAGGAATCACCGGAATGAATGCCCGCTTCCTCAATGTGCTGCATGATGCCGCCGATGACTACGTCTTCACCGTCCGAGAGCGCGTCCACATCCACTTCGATCGCATCTTCGAGAAACTTGTCCACCAGAATGGGCCGGTCGTGCGAATACTCCACCGCCTGCTTCATGTAGTGCGCGATGGTGTCTTCATCGTAGGCAATGACCATGGCGCGCCCCCCGAGCACGTACGATGGCCGCACCAGCACAGGATAGCCAATGGCATTCGCCGCTTTCGCCGCTTCCTCCACCGAAGTCACCATCGCCCCAGGCGCTTGCGGAATGTGCAATTCGTCGAGCAGCTTGCCAAAGCGCTTGCGGTCTTCGGCCAGATCAATCGATTCCGGCGAGGTTCCGATGATGGTCACGCCCGCGGCCTTGAGCGGCAGTGCCAGGTTCAGCGGCGTCTGCCCGCCAAACTGCACAATCACGCCCACGGGAGCGCCGCCTGAGGCTTCATGCTCGCAGATGGCAAACACGTCCTCCGGCGTCAAGGGCTCGAAGTACAACCGGTCGCTGGTGTCGTAATCGGTCGAGACCGTCTCCGGATTGCAGTTCACTATGATGGTCTCGAAACCATCTTCACGCAGTGCAAACGAGGCGTGGCAGCAGCAGTAATCGAACTCAATGCCCTGCCCGATGCGGTTCGGCCCCGAGCCCAGAATGATTACTTTCTTCTTTGCGGTGGGCGTCGCTTCGTCTTCTTCCTCGTAGGTGGAGTAGAGGTACGGGGTGTAGCTTTCAAATTCCGCCGCGCACGTGTCCACGCGCTTGTAGACCGGCTTGATGCCAAATTTCTTGCGCAGGTGGCGAACTTTTTCCTGTCCACCGCTGCTGGTTTCAAGACGCCATGTCCCCGCCAGCCGCCCATCGGAAAAGCCCATGCGCTTGGCCTGGCGCACAATCTCCGGAGGCACCGACTCCATGGGATGCTTTTCTAGTTCCAACTGCATGTCGTTGATCTCTTTCAACTGCTGCAGGAACCAGGGATCAATCGAAGTCATGCGCGCCAGTTGCTTGACGGTGTAACCCTGACGGATCGCGTAGGTGACATACGCCAACCGCTCCGGGTGTGGTGTGACCAGCCGTTGCGTCAGGATCTTTGGCTCAATTTTTCCCGAGCCCACGCGTTTGCCGGTGTCGAGCGCGCGAATGCCCTTCTGCAACGCCTCTTTGAAGGTGCGGCCAATCGCCATCACCTCGCCCACCGACTTCATTTGCGGTCCCAGACTCTCGTCGGCGCCGGGGAATTTCTCGAACTGCCATTTCGGAATCTTGACCACGACATAGTCGAGCGTCGGCTCGAATGATGCCGGCGTCTTGCGCGTAATGTCGTTTGGGATCTCGTCGAGCGTGTAACCGACCGCCAGCTTCGCAGCAATCTTGGCAATCGGGAAACCGGTCGCTTTCGAGGCCAGCGCCGATGACCGCGAGACGCGCGGGTTCATCTCGATCACCACCTGGCGCCCGTTGTCGGGATTCACCGCAAACTGGATGTTCGACCCGCCCGTCTCCACGCCAATCTCACGGATCACGGCAATGGCTGCGTCGCGCATGGCCTGATATTCACGGTCGGTCAGTGTCTGCGCCGGCGCCACGGTAATCGAATCGCCCGTGTGCACACCCATGGGATCGAAATTTTCAATCGAGCAGATGATGATGACGTTGTCCGCCAGGTCGCGCATCACCTCAAGCTCGAACTCTTTCCAGCCCAAGACCGATTCTTCGATCAGGCACTCATGCACCGGCGAGAGGTCGAGTCCGCGCGCCAACACTTCCAGCAGTTCTTCGCGGTTGTAGGCGATGCCGCCGCCGCTGCCACCCAGCGTGAACGATGGCCGGATGACGACGGGAAACCCAATCTTGCCGGCAAATTCCAACCCGTCTTTCAGGTTGTTCACCAACGCTGACTTGGGCACGTCGAGGCCGATCTTCTGCATCGCATCCTTGAAGAACAGCCGGTCTTCGGCTTTCTTGATGGCCTCGATGCGCGCGCCAATCAACTGCACGTTGTATTTTTCAAGGATGCCTGCGTCGGCAAGTTCCACCGCCAGGTTCAGCGCCGTCTGCCCGCCCACCGTCGGCAGCAGGGCGAACCCCTTGCCGCCGCACATCTCGGCCTCGATGCGGAGAATCTCTTCCAAGTAATCGCGCGTCAGCGGCTCAATATAAGTCCGGTCGGCCGATTCCGGATCGGTCATGATGGTCGCCGGATTCGAGTTGGCCAGGACCACTTCAAAGCCCTCGGCCTTGAGCGCCTTGCACGCCTGCGTCCCGGAGTAATCAAACTCCGCCGACTGGCCAATGATGATGGGGCCAGAACCGATGATCAGAATCTTCGAGATGTCGGTGCGTTTGGGCATGAAGTCGGCAATCAGTAAGCGGGCTCTCTAAACCCTCACCCTCTCCACTCCTCCATCATCTTCACAAAATCCCCAAACAGATACTGCGAATCGTGCGGCCCCGGCGCGGCCTCGGGGTGATATTGCACGCTGAACAACGGCAAGTTCCGGTGCCGTAGACCCTCGAGCGTGTTGTCGTTCAGGTTCACGTGGGTCAACTCCACTTCGCTTGCGGGCAGCGAATCCGGGTCCACCGCGAAGTTGTGGTTGTGCGCGGTGATCTCGATCTTTCCCGTCTTGAGCAGCTTCACCGGATGATTCCCACCATGGTGCCCAAACTTCAACTTGTAGGTCTTGCCGCCAAGGGCCAGCCCTACCAGCTGGTGGCCGAGACAAATCCCGAAGATGGGCTGCCGTCCCATTAAACGGCGAATGTTCTCCACCGCATACGTGCAGGGCTCCGGATCGCCCGGTCCGTTCGAGAGAAAGACGCCATGCGGTTTCAGCGCGAGCACATCCTCAGCCGGAGTCTCCGCCGGCACTACCGTCACCTTGCAGCCTTCGCCGCGCAACTTGCGCAGAATGTTGTGTTTGATCCCGAAGTCGTAAGCCACCACATGAAATCGTTCCGGAGCATCTTTCACGCCGACTACTTCCGTCGGCTCGTGCGAACGCTCGCCCACTTCCCACACATAGGGCCGGTTCGTCGTCACCACTTTCGCCAGGTCGGTGCCCACCATCTTCGGAATCCCACACGCCTTGGCCACCAGTTTTTCTGCGTCGGTCTCCAGCGTCGAGATAACGCCGCGCATCGCCCCGTGATCGCGTAAATGCCGCACCAGCGCCCGGGTATCAATTTCAGCCAGCACCGGAATCTTGTGATGTTCCAGGTATTCTTCCGTCACCTGCTGCGAACGCCAGTTCGAGCTCACCCGGGAAAACTCGCGCACAATGAGGCCTTCGATGTACGGGCGCGTGGCCTCGTTATCTTCATCGTTGGTGCCGTAGTTTCCGATCTGCGGGTTGGTGAGAACGACAATCTGCCCGGCGTAGGAAGGATCAGTAAAAATTTCCTGATAGCCGGTAATGGAGGTATTAAAAACTACTTCCCCGTAGCATTCGCCTTTAGCGCCGTAACCTTTGCCGCGGAAGATGCGGCCATCTTCCAACGCAAGGAGTGCTTGCATTCCTGCTCCCGGGAGTGGATTTTCCAGATTCTAACAGGGATGCAAGTCACCGCCAAGGTGTGTGGCCTGAGGAAATCTCGGCAGACTCAGTTTTTCGGCTCAGTTTTCGGCTCAGCTCTTCGGTTGAGGATCAGAGGTTCCGCCGTCGTAAATCACTTTCCAGCTTCCGTCGGCCTGTTTGCTCCACACCGTGAGGTAGTCTCCGGTGCGCGTGATCATCTTGCCTTCGGCGTTCTTGCCCTTGTAGACCCAACGGCCTGAGGTGTAACCCATCCGGCCAGAGTTGAACAGTTGCGCCCGCTTCGGTTCCCAGGTCAAGGAGGTGCTCAGGTCGTCCCACTGCTCCTTCAAATCGGCGCGCGCGGCCTCTTTGCCGACCACCGTCTTGCCCCGCAGCAACACCACATCGTCGGCCATAAAGGCCATCCAGCCTTCGAGCCGTTTCTCTTGCGTCGCCTGGTTGAAGTCGCGGTCGGCCTTCAGTAACGCATCTTCGCCCGTCTGGGCCAGCCCGGGGAGCGCCGACGCCAGCAAAAACGCAAACAAGCAAAATAATTTCTTCATGAGCTGCCCAGCCTCCTGGGAAATCCCGCACGAGTCTATCGGACTTTCCCTAGTTTCTCGAAGGGCCAATAGCCAAACACCGCTTTCCCGGTGACGAACTCCACTGGTACAGGGCCGAAATCCCGGCTGTCATTGGAGAGGTTGCGGTGATCGCCAAGCACAAAGTAGGAGTTCCGCGGCACCAGCACATCCGGGAACGACCGCGGATCGCGATGTTCCGGGCGGACGTAGTCCTCCGCCAATTCCCTGCCGTTCACCCAGACGCGGCCGTCATCAATCCGCACGCGGTCGCCCGCCACCCCGATCACGCGCTTGATGTAGCTTTTCGCCGGGTCGCGCGGGTAACGGAACACAATCACGTCGCCACGTTCAATCGGCCCCAGCCGGTAGACGAACTTGTTGACGAAGATGCGTTCCTGGTCTTCGAGGCCGGGCGTCATGCTCGTCCCCTCCACCTTTACCGGCTGGTAGAGAAAAATGATGATGAAGACCGCAATGCCCATTGAAATCGCCAGATCGCGGGACCATAAGGCTACCCGTTGTCTCAGCGAACGCACATCCTCAGCCATGGGAAAAATTGTACACGGGCGGGAAAGGTCAGGGCATGCTGGCGGGCGCGAGCGTCGCCGCTACCGCAAATCCAGCACCCTCTTCGACCTGCGCCCAGCGCACCACGCTGCCTGCCGCGGTAATTCGCCAGCCCGCCTTGTCCCCGTCCGGGCTCGGCAACTCCACCTCGACCCGTAGTTCCGTCCCCGGCGGCGGCCCGCTGGGGCAAAGCAGCAGCATCCCGCTGGCACTCATGTCCTTGGAAAAGCCTTGTCCCCGCTGCTGGATTCCAGCGGCGTCGTGCCACTCGAATTCCACGGGCACATGCAACGATAAGCGGCGATAGCGTCGACGTTCCAAAGTACAGCTTTCTCCCCCAAGCTGTCTGGCAGCCTAAGACAACAGCGATCGTCTACTGGGGTCTGGTACTGAGAATTGACTGGCGGTCGCAAACTAACAGAAAACGGGATGCCCACGCAATAGAGACGTGCGGCTCAAGGCCATGAGGCTTCACCAGGATTTGCATACCCCGGTTGCGGGGCCGTGCTTTGTCTTCTTCAGGGCAAAGAAATTCAGGGCAAAGAGAAATGTACGGTCACGGTGGTGGAGACTGCGACTGCGGTTCCGCGCAAGAGAAACGGCTCATACCGCCACTGCTTCACCGCATCCGTTGCCGCTGCAGCCAGCAGCGAATCTCCGCTTGCTGCCGTCACCTCGCGCACGGTTCCATCTTCCGCAATCACCGTCTGCAGCACTACGTCGCCCTGCAACCGTTGCTCGAGAGCAGTGGGCGGATAGACAGGGTTCACCCGCTGAATGAGATGGCCTCCGGTCATGCCCTCGGGAAGCCCCGTCTGGGAGTTAGCTGGTGCACTCGCCGCCGCTGCTTCGCCCGCCGGAGCCAAGTGAAAGACAATCTTGCCTTTCTCATAGACCGTCAAACCGCCGGGAGAAACCACCGGCCCCTTCGCGCTCGTCGCTGCCCCGCGGGGAGCGGGCTTCGCTTCCGGTGGCGGCACCGTCTCAGCCTTCTGCGGTGCAGCCGGGGCGGTAACCGGGGGCGATCCGCCGGCTGGCGTTGCCCCCTGCACGACTGCTGCCGGAGTCTTAGTGGTTGCGCGCACTCGCCCCTTCCTCGTCTGTGCCAGACCCCATAACCATCCCAGCAACACCGCCGCCATCACCACCGCCGCTGTCAGCATCAGATTGCCGCGCGACATCGACCGCGCCGGAGGTGGCGCATCGGCCGCCCGGCTGACTTCTTTGACCTCGCTCGCGGTCAACCTTCCCTTGCTGATCTCTTTGTTTTCTGCAACGATCTGCGCGGCCGGCTCTGTCTTCACCCGTTCGGCGTGCTGCAACGCTTGCACCACCTTTTGTCCAAAACCTTCCAGCGCGTGCACTGCGGCTGCATCGAACTTGCCGGGCGCGGGCGAGAACGCTTCCAGCACGCCCTCCAACGTCATTTCCCGGAGCAGCGGAATCACCGCCACCGAACGCACCCCAAGTTGCCGGCTCGCGGCAGCGTCCACGCGCGCATCGTGTTCCGTGTCCTGACAAACTTGCGGATGGGCGGTGCGCACGCACTCCCCGGAGAGTCCCTGTTCAATCTCAATGGGCACACCCAGGTCCGGCGTGGTTGTGCCGGACGCAGCCCGGCACACCAGCGCATCGTCCTGGCGCAGCGCGATGGCCGCGCCGCTGGCGCCCGTCGCCGCCCGAGCCTGCTCCGCCAGATCATGCAGCATCAGGTCGAGGGTCAGCGCCACCGAAGACTCCGCATCCGCCATGCCTGCCAGCCGCTGCCGCCATTTTTCCCAGTCTCCGGCCACCCCCGAATCTATCGGAGTGCGTGGAGCGGACGGTTTGGCTGGTGGCGGCACGCGTATCGGGGAGTTGGCCATGAAGCTCTGCCCGTGTCGTTGACGCAGTCGCACGCGCGGGGGAATCCGGACGGCTGGTCCAGAGCGGTGGAGCGCCTAGCAGCGGAGTTTGGCTCTAAATGCGATGCTTGTCAACCTCCGGCCACCCGGGCCGTAGCTCCGTCGGAATTGGTCGGTGCTGAGTAAGTGGGTTCAGCAGCCCGTGCACTGCGTTTCTCCCGAACGTCGGATCTCCGCTTGATTTGACGGCATGGTTGTCGGAACCTACTATGACAGGCACTGCGGTCAACTTATGGTCAGCCAAGCCCTTCGCCATTACCGGATGATGGAGAAAATCGGCGGCGGCGGCATGGGCGTGGTCTATCGTGCCCACGACGATCGACTCGACCGCGACGTCGCCATCAAGATTTTGCCGCCTGGGACCTTGCATGACGAAGTGGCCCGCAAGCGTTTCCGCACGGAAGCGCTCGCTCTCTCCAAACTCAACCACCCGAATATCGCAACCATTCACGATTTTGACACGGTCGATGGAACCGACTTCCTGGTCATGGAACTGGTGAAAGGTCAGACCCTCACTGAGATGGTGCAGCACGGCGCGATGCCCGAAAACGATGTCTTGGCGGTGGCCATGCAAATCGCGCAGGCCCTTGAGGAGGCTCACGAGCACGGAGTAATTCATCGCGACCTGAAACCAGGCAACGTCATGATGACCCAGAAAGGCCAGGTCAAAGTCCTGGATTTTGGCCTCGCGAAGTATTCCCAGGCACTTGGCGATGCTGCCCACACGGAAAGTTTGAGCCAGCAGCAACTGGCCGGCACGCTGCCTTACATGGCCCCCGAACAACTACGCGGGCTGCGTGCCGATCAGCGCTCAGATATTTACGCGCTCGGAATGGTCGTCTACGAAGCGGCTACCGGGCGTCGGCCTTTCGACGACAAGCTGCCGACCGCTCTGGCTGACAGCATCCTGCATACGACACCTCCTCCTCCCGGGCGGCTGAATCCGAAAATCTCGCCCCAGCTGGAATACATCATCCTCAAGTGCCTGGAGAAAGCGCCCGAAAACCGTTACCAGTCGGCCAAGGATGTGCAAGTCGACCTGCGGCGCCTCAAGCGCGATGCGGAATCGAGTGGGACAATCGAGAAGCAGGAAAGCAGCACTGGATTGCGCTTCCCGCGCACCCGATGGTTCTCATCGGCCGCGGTCATCAGTGCGGTCGCGCTCTTGCTCGCTGCTGGCGCTTGGTGGATGACTCATTCCCGATCGAGTTCGCAGATGACCGGTCGCCAGGCGACGGTGGCGGTGCTTCCCTTTCAAAACATGGGTTCGGATAAGACCAGAGATTTCCTCCGCTTCGCCGTCCCCGATGAGGTCGTCAGCACGCTCAGCTACATTCCCTCACTCGCCATCAGGCCATTTTCGGCCACCCAAAAATATACCGGCGAAGCTATCGATTTGCAGTCCATCGGACATGAGTTGCGCGTAGCTGACATTGTCACCGGACGCTACCTACAAGAAGGCGACACGCTGCGGGTGACCGTTGAAGCCACCGATGTGGAAAACAACCGGCTGATTTGGCAGCAGACGGTGAGTGGTTCCGTGGCCGACATGATTGCACTGCAGGACCAGATCAGCGCACGCGTTCGCGAGGGCATGGTCCCCGCTTTGGGCGTATCCGCTTCCTTGGCGCCCAGTGGTCCGCGACCCAAGAATCCCGAAGCGTACGATCTTTATCAGCGCAGCTTGGCCCTGCCCGCCGACACCGCCAGCAACCAGGAAGGTATCTCCTTGCTGCAACGCGCCGTAGGCCTCGATCCCGGCTACGCCTCAGCCTGGGCGGAGCTGGGCCACCTCCTCTACTACGAAATCGGCATTGGAGAAGCCGCCAACGCAACCAGGTTGCGCGCCAAGGCGGCGCTGCAGCGCGCTGTGGCCCTCGATCCCGGCCGCATTGAGGCCGCAGCCGACCTCATCAGCATGGAGAGTGAAGAAGGTGATCTGAACCGCTCCTACGATGACATTACCAAGCTTCTTCATCAACGGCCCGACAGCGGAGCCGTTCACATGGTGCACTCCTATGTGCTGTGGTATGCGGGTCTTCTGGACGAGGCGGCCAGCGAATGCGAAAAGACTCACTCCCTCGATGCCGGTACCACAGATTTGGCGACGTGCGGCCATATTTTTGCGGCCTTGGGCAAATATGAGCGCGCCCGGGAATATCTGCAACTGCAATCAGGCACCGAATATGCAAGACAGGGTGAAGTCGAAATTCTTCTCCGGGAGGGCAGGCTGGATGAGGCACTTCAGCAGTTGAAGTCCCTGCCGATGGACGCCGCTTACGGCCGGCAGTTGCTGGAACCTTGCCTGCAGCACCGGCCACCCACAAAGGCAGAAGCCGTCAAAGTGCAACAGTTGCATGCGGGAGTGATGGCGACGCCTGACCCGGGTCAAAAATACGCGCTGGCTGAATGGGACTCGTTTTGCGGTAAACCGGATTCTGCCTACCGCGCTTTGCGCCTCGCCATCGCCCAAAACTACTGTGCCTATCCCCAGATGGAAACAGATCCTCTGTTAGTCAAGATTCGCGCCCTGCCGGAGTTCGCCGAAGTCCGCGCGTCCGGCATTGCCTGCCGGCAACGATTCCTGGAACACAAAGCCAAGGCAGATCGACAGTGAACCGGTCAGCCTCTCCCCCGAAACTGGATGATATGCCGGCGATCGCGTTTGGATGGTCTGCCCGCGGGTAACTCTTCGAACTGCTTCATCGCCTTGCGTTCCGTTGCCACCTTCAGCCGCAGGTCGCGGCTCGCTTCCGTCTCGCTGTAGAGCGTTTGCGCCACCGAAGCTGGGCCGCGCACCTCGCTCAGCAGCAGGACTTCCACCTGGAAGTCGCCGCCGTCGTTCGTCACTCGCAACCGGTCTCCAATCCGGACCTCGCGCGCAGGCTTGGCGGGCTGCCCGTTGGATTGAATCCGACCGAGTTCACAGGCGCGCGCGGCCAATGCGCGCGTCTTGAAAAACCTGGCCGCCCAAAGCCATTTGTCCATTCGTACGGAAGCCATGATCTATTCTCCTACATAAACGGGACATTGATGGGGCATCGCCAGCGCTCCACGCGCTTCCAGCCTGCCCTTGCGCCCCGCTCCCGTTGCACAATCCCGCGCTCCGTGCTTTCATGGCGTGCCGTCCCAATCGATAGCGCCCGGCATTCGCCCACATGACCGCCACCACTTCCCAGCCGCTCTCCACGCTCACGGCCGCCGACCAGCGCCACGCCGTAACTGCCAGCTTCCTGGGCTGGACGCTTGATGCTTTCGATTTCTTTGTCGTCGTCTTTCTCGTGGACACGCTCGCCCGCCAGTTCTCCGTCAGCAAGAGCGCCATCATTTGGAGCATCACGCTCACGCTGGCCATGCGGCCTTTCGGAGCGATTCTCTTTGGCTTGCTGGCCGACCGCTACGGCCGCCGCCGGCCCCTCATGGCCAACGTTGTTTTCTTTTCGTTGATTGAGTTGCTCTGCGGATTTGCACCGAACTATCAGGTCTTCCTCCTGCTGCGCGCTCTCTACGGCATTGGCATGGGCGGCGAATGGGGCGTGGGCGCGTCGCTCGCCCTCGAAAGCGCGCCCGCACGCTGGCGCGGGCTGCTTTCCGGAGTCCTGCAGAGTGGCTATCCCATCGGCTACCTGCTCGCCGCTGTCGCCGCCCGCCTCATTCTGCCGCTCTCGCCCACCTGGGGATGGCGCGCCATGTTCTGGGCCGGTGGCGCTCCCGCTCTGCTGGCCCTCTACATTCGCTCCAAGGTCAAGGAATCCGAAGCCTGGAAGCAGCATCGCGTGCCCAACCTCGGCGCCATCCTCGAGGTCGCCGTCCGCCACTGGAAGCTCTTCGCCTACCTCGTCGTGCTCATGACCCTCATGATGTTCCTCGCTCACGGCACCCAGGACCTGTATCCGGATTTCCTCAAGTCCGAACACCGATTGTCCGCCACCTTGGTCGCTGAAGTTGCCATTCTCTACAATCTCGGTGCCATCGTGGGAGCATTCTTGTTCGGCTATGCCTCGGAACACTTCGGCCGCCGGCACACCATGCTGTGCGCACTGGCGCTGGCGCTTCTGGTGGTCCCCGCCTGGGCATTTGGATCGCGCCTCGTCGTTCTTGCCGCCGGCGCTTTTCTCCTGCAAATGGGAGTGCAGGGTGCCTGGGGCGTGATTCCCGCCCATCTCAACGAACTCTCGCCCGACGCGGTCCGCGGTCTCATGCCTGGCCTCGCCTATCAGCTCGGCATTTTTTTTGCCGCTGCCACCAACTCCATCGAATACGTCTTGCGCGATCACTTCGGCTATCCTCGAGCGCTGGCTTCTTTTGAACTTGCCACCATTGTTTTTCTCGCCATCGCCATCGCTCTCGGCCCTGAGAATCGCGGCAAGAGCTTCCTCAAGACCGGTCACCCGCACACGTGATTGCCGTCACAGTCTTCCCGTACAAACCGGGCCAACATACCCTTGCGGGGTGTCCACATGCCCATCCTTATGCTTGGAATGATTGCCTTCGGCGCATTCGCCGTCATCGGACTTCTGCTCGCCACCGCTTCCCTGCTCGAGCACAAACGCAAAGCTGGAAGCCAGGGTCAGGCAGGTCCGCACTAGCCCCGACTCGGGGTGTGCTGCCAACACTCGCGGGACGCCGGGGCTGCTCCAGACCGACAAGAACCGGGATCGCCATGCCCAGGCGGCAATTCCCCGCCCGGGTAACTCTTTCTCCCGCTGATACTTACTTCTCACCCACCCACTTTTGTCTCCTGCCGTTTCGGGTATCACCTGCGGTATACTCCCCTTCAGACGGCGTACCCCGCACGCCAGTGTTTTTGGGGCAATTTGATTGGCCCTCCCGCCCAATCGTGTCTGTCACAAGCCGTTCGGGCCACTGGCCCGACAACAGTCAGCGCAGTCTTGAAGCAAAGGGAGTGAGCGTCCTATGCGGATCGCAATTGTCGGTTCCGGGTATGTCGGTTTGGTGACGGGCGCCTGTTTCGCCGACCTGGGCCATGACGTGATTCTGGTGGATAACGATGCCCGCAAGCTGGCTGCCTTGCGCGCTGGCGAGTGTCCGATTCACGAAAAGTTCCTGCCCGAACTGCTGCAACGGCATCGCGGCAAGCGCTTGCAATTTTCCAGCGACCTGGTGGCCGCCACCCGCGCCAGTTCCGCCATTTTCATTGCGGTGGGCACTCCCGCCACCGACGCCGGACACGCCGATCTTTCCTACGTGGAATCGGTCGCGCGCGAAATTTCTGTCGCCGTGGATGATTACAAAGTCATCGTCGAAAAAAGCACGGTTCCCGTCTACACCAGTGACTGGGTGCGGAAGGTGATTCTGCGCAACGGAGCGCCTGCGGAGGCCTTCGACGTCGCTTCGAATCCTGAATTCCTGCGCGAAGGCACCGCGGTCGTGGACTTCCTCTATCCCGATCGCATCGTCGTCGGCACCGACAACCCGCGTTCCGCCGAACTCATGCGCCAGATCTACGCCCCGCTGACCTCCGGTGAGTATTACCAGCAACCGGGCGCCATTCCCGGTCCCAGCGACGATCGCACCCCACCGCCGCTGGTGGCCACCAGCACCAAGAGTGCCGAGTTGATCAAACACTCCTCCAACGCATTCCTGGCCATGAAGATTTCCTTCATCAACGCCGTGGCTTCGGTCTGCGAACTGGTCGGTGCGGACGTGCAACAGGTGTGCAAAGGAATTGGCCTGGACTCGCGCATCGGGCCGCGCTTCCTCAACCCCGGCATCGGTTACGGTGGCTCCTGCTTCCCCAAGGACCTCCTTGCGTTCCGCTCCGTAGCCAAGGAATACGGCTACGACTTCCGCCTGCTTGAAGAAGTAAGCCGCATCAACGAGGATCAACGTCACCGCTTTCTGCGCAAAGTACGCAATGCCCTGTGGACGCTGCGCGGCAAGCGTCTGGCGGTTCTCGGTCTCGCCTTCAAAGGCGGCACCGACGACATCCGCGAATCACCCGCCATTCTGATCACGCAGGCGCTGGTGCAGGAAGGCTGCCAGGTGGTTGCCTATGATCCGGCGGCCATGGAACGCGCTCGTGAAGTACTCGGCTCCAGCATCGAATACGCCACGGATGCTCACGCCGCCACCAGCGGCGCCGACGCCCTGCTCATCCTCACCGAGTGGGAAGAGTTCGCACAGCTCGACCTCGACCGCCTGGCTGCGGACTTGAAATATCCCATTATTGTGGACGGCCGCAATCTCTACGACCCGGAAATCATGGCCGCGCGTGGCTTCACGTATTACAGTGTGGGCCGTCCCGCCGCGGTGGCGGAGGAGACGTCGGCGACGCTGCGCAACTCCCAACGCCTGGAGAAACATGTCTAAGGGACGGGCCCTAATCACTGGCGGTGCCGGATTCCTCGGTTCGCATCTGTGTGATCGTTTGCTGGCCGACGGGTATTCGGTGATCGCCGCCGACAACCTTCTGACCGGTCGCCTGGCCAACCTCGAGCACCTCCGGCGCGATGCCCGGTTCGAGTTCCTGCAACAGGATGTAAGCCAGCCCTTCGATTGCGGCACTGTGGATTTCGTCTTCCACCTCGCCTCGCCCGCCAGCCCGGTGGACTACAGCATTCACGGCATTGCCACGCTTCACGTCGGCTCCTACGGAACTTTCAATACGCTGGAGATCGCCCGTCGATACAACGCGCGCTATCTGCTGGCTTCCACTTCGGAATGTTATGGCGACCCGCTGGAACACCCGCAGCGGGAAAGCTATTGGGGCCACGTTAACCCCATCGGCCCACGCTCCGTCTATGACGAATCCAAGCGTTTTGCCGAAGCTGCCACCTCCGCCTACCGCCGTTACCACCAGACCGAAACCCGCATTGTGCGCATCTTTAACACGTACGGTCCGCGTATGCAGATCAATGACGGCCGCGTCATCCCCAACTTCATGAAGCAGGCCATCCTGGGCGAGGACCTGACGGTATATGGCGAAGGCCAACAGACGCGCAGCTTCTGCTATGTGTCCGACGAGATTGACGGCATCGTCCGGCTCATGTTCAGTTCCGAACCTGGCCCCGTGAACATTGGCAATCCCAACGAGTTCACGATTCTGGAATGCGCCCAGCGCGTACTCGATGTCACCGGATCACGCAGCCGCATCGGTCGCGAGCCCCTGCCCCCGGATGATCCCAAGCAGCGCCGCCCTGACATCACGCTGGCGCGCACGCGTCTGGGCTGGGAGCCGAAGATCAAGCTCGATGAAGGACTCAAGTTGTCGCTGGATTATTTCCGCGCGGCGGTCGCGGAACTAGCTGCGGCCCTCGCCCCGCGAAAGTAGCGCCGTTCCCACTAGGCAGGCATTTCTCTGCGCTCTCTGCGTTGTAAGGTTTTTCGGCCTGGTCGCGAAACCTTAGTCTGAAGATTGTCCGGAAGCATCGGCCGCGCGCCGGTGCCGGCGGTCGATCTTCTTTGGCTGACCGCCACTGCCTGTCTCCGGACTGCCGCCGTTCAGGAACTGGAGTAGGCCTTCCACCTGCTGCCGCTGCTCTTCGTTGTCGAGCGCGAAACGCACGCCCATACCGAAACCCGGATTCACCGTGCGCACCACGCCCCGGCTCCGCAAACGCATTTCCTCGGCGCGTACCTCAATCACCAACTCGGTGCCGTAGGGAAACGGCGAGGGCATCTCGATATAACAACCAGTGGAGCTGAGGTCGGTAAGGCTGCACCAGTGCGGCACCTTCGGGCCGGGTTTATAAACCTGCGCCCCAAGCCGGCATTCCAGCCGCGATTCGTCGCGCCGGTCGGAGTCGCTGACCGGAACTAGAACTTCTCTCAACGCCTCTAGAGCGGCGGGCGCCGGCGTGGGCGCGGCCGGTATGGTCATCGAGCGCTCAGGAACCAGCAGGTCGGTGGCCCGGGCGGCGGACCACGTATCCAGGGTACGCCGCGACAGGTGCGGCACATTCACAAATCGAATGCCTGCCCGGCCCGCCGCATCCTGCCACACCAATTGTCCGGCAAGCCGGATCGTGTCTTTTGATCCTGGCATCTTGAAATGAAAGTAGAGTTGGGCTCCGTCGGGAATTCTCTGTGTCGTCTGCAACGTTGTCCCACTTCCGCTCAGATTGAGCAGCGTGACCGACACATCTTCCACTCCCGCAAAACTGACCGCGGTGGGAATCTGTACCGCTACCCGGCTACCCTGGCGCCGCTCATCCTGGCTCAGGCGCAACGCGGCTCTTAGACTGTTGCGGGCTTTCTCCGCCGAGATGGGTTTGTACAAGACAAAATTTACGCCGAGCGAGAACGCCCGTTGCGCGCTCGCTGTCCCTTCCATCAGCGCCACCAGCAGCCGTTTGCGATGGTCGGCACGCTGGCGGAATTTTCCGGGCACCGCCTCCGCCACCTGGGGCTGGTCCCAGTCAATCAGCACCGCATCAAAGGCCTGCCGCTCCAATCGGGACAGCGCATTGTGCACATCCCGGCAGGGTTCTACCCCCACCCCCATGTCTCGCAGGATAGTGGTCAGTACCCGGAGAATGTGCTCATTGGAACACACCAGGAGCGCTTGCAGTCCCATACCAGGCTCATGCTAGCTTCGACCCGTACCCGTCAACAAGTTACCTGCGTCACCGACCCCAACGAGGCCGTTTCCGACCTACTCCCCCGTCTTCACTACCTTCTCCGGCTGGCCAGTGACGCCGGTAACTTGTAGTACCCACCGCGCTGACGTAATTTCAAGCTGACCTCGTTCCACACATAAGGATCTTCCTGTGTCCGCAAAACTTGGCACCGCAATTCTCGCCGCTGGCGCACTCCTCATGCTCGCTGGTCTCATCGCTCTTCCCGCTGGTTTTGGGCCGCACGCAGACGCCACCGCCCTGGCTTTGGGCGCGGGCATTTTTTCCACGGGAGCGCTGTTCCTGGGTGCCGGTTTCTATGTGAAAGCGCGGGCGCTGGGAACACTCCAAGTCCAAGAAAAGCGGACGGGAACCAAGTCAGGCCGTGTCAAGCGCATCAAATGCGAGGTGTGTCAGGCACCGGCAGTGGTCCTCTGCGCCCCCCACCGCACTCCCCTTTGCTCAGATTGCCTGGTTGGTCACTACGATCCCCGTTCCTGTGGCTACGCTCCGCTGGCCCGCAAGGCCAGTCGCGCTGCTTCTGCCTCCCGTTAGAACATGCCTCCCCGTTAGTAATCTCTGTCCGTTACTGACATTAGTACCTGCCCCAGCGGTTCCCTAAGGTACTTTGACCGTGCTGGGTTCTCCACCTAAGCTTGGGTGAGTTAGGCGGACTGTAGTTGCCACACAATGCTTTCCCCACTCTGCCCGAGTTGTTGAAGTTCAGTGTCGGTTGCGAAATTCTTTGGGGGCTTTGGATTATGAGGAAGTCATGGCGGGTTCGCTGCACGAACACAGGCCCGGGCGGCCGGATGCCCCGTGAGCGCGGTTTTTCGCTCATCGAAATGGGCGTGGTCATGGCCATCTTAATGATCATGGGCGCCTTCACACTCCTCAGCCTTCGTCCCGCCATGATTGCCGCGCACGCCGATGATGCGGCCCAGATCACCCTGATGCAGCTGCGCAACGCCCGCCAGAGCGCGATCTACAACCGCAAGATGTACATTGTGACCTTCTCCGCCGCCAACACGACGCCGGCCACGATCATCACGCAGCGTCTGGACATCGTCGGCGGAGTTCCCGTGAACATCAGCACGGTGGCCATGCCCCTGGAATTCCAATTCACCGCGATCGCAGGAGTTCCCAACACCGCCGGCACAACGCCGGACGGTTTTGGTATCGGCAACCGCGCGGTTGACTTCTCGCAGGGCATCAACCTCGGCGTCCTCAACGTGCTTTGGTTCATGCCGGATGGCACGGCGCAAGACGCCAACGGCAACATCAACAGCGGCGTGGTCTACACCGCGCAGCCAGGGAACCTGTACAGCTCACGCGCCGTCACGGTATTTGGCGCTTCCGGCCGTTCCCGAACTTACCGCCTCATTGCAAACAAAGTAGGCAACGCCACGTGGGTGCCACAATGAAATTGTCTCCGTTGCAGTCGCGCCAGCGCAGCCGTCACGGCAGCGCCGGCTTCACCTTGCTGGAAGTCTTGATTGCCGTGGTGGTGCTCACCATCGGCATGCTGGGAATCCTGTCGGTGTTCACTACCGCTATCGCTGCCACCCAGTCCTCACAGGAGGACCAGATCGCGCGTCAGGAAGCCTCGGAGGCGATGGAGAGTATCTTCGCCGCCCGCGACACGGCGCAGATCGCCTTCAACCAGATTCAGAACCAGCCCAACGGCATTTTCCTGGTCGGCTTCCAGGACATCAAACTCCCCGGCGCAGACGGGCTGGATGGCACGGTCGATGACGCCGGCCTGCAGAGCCTGACTCTGCCCGGCAGTGACGGCGTCCTCGGAACCGCCGACGACCAACTATTCCTGATGACCAACTATCAGCGGCAGATTCAGATCAACCAGGTGGTGAACCCAGCTACAGGACTGGTCGACCCCAACCTGCGGCAGGTCGTCATCACCATCCGCTACTACACGCCGCAGTTTGCCATCAAACGGCGAGATTATGTGCTCACCTCCTACATTTCCGCATTCCGCTGAGGCGCCGATGACCAAAATGACTCCAAAACGCGTATCTGGTTTTAGCCTCGTGGAACTTCTGATTGCCATGGCTGTCGGCATGGTGGTCCTGAGCGCCATCGTCAGCATCTTCATCAAGGCCAACGATGCGGCCGAGTTGGTCGGGCGCCGGGCGGAGATGCAACAGAACGCCCGCACCGCCATGAACATCATTGCCCGCGACATCAGCTTGGCCGGCGCCGGTTTACCCACCGGCGGCGTGCAGTTGCCCAGCGGTAACGGCGCCGCCGCTTCCCGCTTTGCCACCGACCAGTCGGCCAACAGCTATGTAAAGAATTTCAACTGGCCCAGCAACAATCACATGTTCTCCATCATTCCTGGCCCTGCTGGCGGCGTGTCCCTGACGGTGGGCAGCCAAATCACCGACGTACTCACCGTGACTTATATCGACGACACGTTTCCGTTGAGCAGCGGATTTGTCATCACCTTCCCCAAGGCCGACGGCACTCAGTTGCAAGCCACGGCTATCGCCGCGCAAAATCCGCCGCCCATTAACAATCCAGGGACCGGCCTCGCTCTCGGCGACGTCATTCTGGTCACCAATCAGAACGGTTCTGCGGTCGGAGAAATCACCAACATCACCAACGCCGGCCTCATTACCTTTGCCAACAATGATGCCCTCAACCTCAATCAGAGCGGGGCCCAGTTGGGCAACATTGCCGCTCTGATTCCCGCTGCCGCCAACACCACGGCCACTCGCATTCGCATCATCAGCTACTTCATTCAGTTGCTGGCTGGGCCCGACGGCGTCGCCGGAACCGCGGATGACGTGCCTCGCCTGATGCGCCAGGTCAATGGGCAGACTCCCTATCCCGTCGCCGAGAATATCGACAACCTGCAGTTCACCTACGACATCGTCGACGACACCGGGGCCATCAGCTCCAATCGCAAAGACCCGCTCACCGACGGCTTCTCGCTGAACCAGGTGCGCAAGGTCAATGTCTGGATCAGCGCCCGCAGCACTTATGACAACGATGCGCTGCATTTCCAGGGCATCAACCTGGCTACCTCCGTGAGCGCACGCAACAACAGCTTTAGGGACCGTTACCAATGAAGAATCAGAAGCATGTGGGGGACAAAACGATGAACGATGCAGGTGCTACTTCACGGGGCTATGCCCTGATTGCGGCATTGCTGATGCTCATGCTGCTTTCCAGCATGGCGATTGGCCTGTTCATGCTCACCAGCACCGAGCGCCGCACCGGCAATAACGACCTCGAGAACAATCTCGCTTACTACGGCGCCTCCGCGGGCATGGAGAAAATGACGTCCGATCTGGCCACTCTCTATACGGTCAACCAGGCCCCCTCCCTGGCCAACGTTCAGGCTCTCAGCGCCAATCCTCCAGACGTTCCGGGCGTGACCTTCACCGAATATTTCTACAACGTACCCAGTACCAACGGCGTGATCAACCCTCCCATCATCGACAATGTGCACACCGGCCAGAATCAGGGCCTGGTGGCGCAGATCATCCCCATGACGCTGCAGGTCACTTCCACCCGTCCCGGCAACGCCCAGGTACGCATGCTGCGCACCGTGGAAGTTGCTCTCATCCCGGTGTTTCAGTTTGGTGTCTTCTCGGATAGCGACCTCAGCTTCTTCAACGGTCCCAATTTTGACTTTGCGGGCCGTGTCCACAGCAACGGCAACATGTTCCTGACTCCGGGCGGCAGCCTGACCTTCCACGCCAAAGTTACCTCCGCGGGCGAGATCGTCCGCGACAAGCTCGCCAACGGTGTCGACGGCAACGCCTCCGGGCACGGGGGCCCCGTGTATCTGCCCAACACCGCGACCGGCTGCGATGCTGGCGCGCCGGCGCTGCACTGCATCAACCTGGGCATGAATCAGGGAAGCTGGCTCGGCGGTGTGCCGCCGGTTACCGGCGCAGCCAACAACGCTTGGACCGGAATTTCCACCGGCACCTATGCCAGCTGGGTGGTCTCCCGAGCGAACGCCCTCCGCTTGCCCTTCGTCGCAGGCGGCGCCGACCCTGTCGAAATCATTCGCCAACCCCCGCCGGGTGAAGTCCTGGGCGCCGGAGTCTCTCCCTCGCGCCTCTACAACCAGGCCCAGATTCGCGTGTTGATGGCCGACACGCTCGCGGACCTGCACGCGGCCCCCTACGACGCCGACGACGTCCTTCTGGACAACTTCCCGCTGAACGCCAACTACCCCCTCGCGCTCTTCCCGGGTGGCGCGCCTGCAGGTGGCCCTTTTACCACTTACGCTGCTGGCGTACCCGTCGCGGGCGTAGGCAACATGTATTTTGGCGTGGGTGATCCTGTTCGTGACGCGGACTTCCGGATCCCCCGCTACCTCGGTGCCGTCCAGGTCCCGGTACCCACCCGCTGGCCTCTCGTCGGCGGTTTCTTGCGCGTTGAAGTCCGCAACTGCAACGGCTGCGCCTACCGCGGCGTCACCCGAGAATGGCTTGCCTTCGGCTTCTCTCGCGGTCTCACTCCACCGGTTGCCCCGGGCGCCAATCCGATCAACGCCAACGCCATCCTGCTGCTGCAAATGCAGGCGGATCGCAACGGCGACGGCGTTCTCGGAGTCGGGGACGGCATCGTGCTCACCAATGCGGGCTCAGAAAACAGCTGGTTCCCGCTAAACTTCTATGACACCCGCGAAGGTGAAGTCCGCGACGTCGTTGCTGCTGGTTCCAGTTGCTCCGTCAACGGCATCATGGACACCGTCGAACTCGACGTAGGCAACCTCCGCCGCTGGCTCACCGGCGCCGTCGCCGGCACCGGCAACCTCGTCGACTCGAATACTCTCAACGGCTATCTGTTCTATTTTTCAGATCGCCGCGGGATGAGGAACAACCCCAACATCGTGCCCGCTCCGCCCCAGCCCATCAAAAACGGCGAGTACGGCTTTGAAGACACCATCAACGGCGCCGTCGCCGCGGGCACACCCAACGGCGCGCTTGAAGCGAATAACCCCGGCACCGTGCAGTCGCCTGAGGACGTGGATCGCAACGGCCTCCTCGATAACTGGGGCGCGGTCGACGTGGGCGATGGTTTCGGACTTGATACCAACACCACGCTTACGAACGCCGTCGCCCGCAATCCTTACCAGCGCACCACCTGCTTCACGGTGGGTCGCAAGAATCGAGTCACCGGCGCGCGCCATACCATCATGCTGGTCGACGGTACGTTGGGCAATCTGCCCACTCGACCCAATGGTACGGGCGGCTTCACCGTCGGCTCGGAAAACCCGCTCTACATCGTGGGCAACTACAACGCCACTGCGGCCGGTTTTGGGGCGAACAACGCCGCTGCCGCCGTCATTGCCGACACCGTCACCGTGCTCTCCAGTAACTGGAACAACACGGGCAGCACCGCCAACAACACTCGCGGCAGCATGGAATATCCGACTCTCGTCGGCAATCGCGATGCCGCCAGCACCTTCTATCGCGTGGCCATCGCTGCCGGCAAGAACATGAACTTCCCCCAACCCGCTGGGTTCGCTGCCGCCGCTGACTACGGCACCGACGGCGGCATGCACAACTTCCTGCAATACCTCGAAAACTGGGGCGGCCAGAACCTCAACTATCGCGGCTCCCTGGTCAGCCTCTACTACTCACAGTACGCCACCAGCATCTACAAATGCTGCACCACGGTTTACAACCCGCCCACCCGTAATTACGCGTTTGACGTCCTGTTCCTCACTCCAGCCAACCTCCCGCCCGGAACCCCGATGTTCCGCGATGTGGCCAACGTCAGTTACCGGCAGGACTTCCGTCCGCCACCGTTCTGATTCCAGAACATAGCAAAAAGCCCCGGCCAAAAGCCGGGGCTTTTTTCTTGTTTTCGTGTGTGCGGCGGGCGGCCTTCGCCCGCCTTCGCCGCGAAGCGGCCGCTAAGGCCTCTACGCGCTTCTCCGCGGCACGCGCACTGGACTCCCTACCGCCTGCGTGGCCTGCGTTACCTCGGTCTCAGTTCCGGCTTTCAAACTCAAGTCGCTGGCCCAGCAATCGACTACAGCTTTCCACTCTCCGTTGCTCTGCCGCGCAAAAATCATCACGTATTTGGCCCGCTCTTCACGCCTCTTGCCGACGCTTACCGGTGCCAGCATCTTGCAGCGTCCGGCTTCAAACGCAATGTCCCCGACCACCAGCACCCGCAGCGGATCCATCTCCACTTCTCCCAGCCCGGCATCCAGTACCGACGTGAAAAACTCGCGGATCGCCGCGCCCCCACGCACCGGCGGATAATTCGACCGCAGCACCAGCGCATCCGCGGCATACAAATCCACCAGATCGTCCAAGTGCTTCATGTTGCACGCCACGACCCAGTCATGCACCAGGCGCCGGATCGCCGCCTCGTGCCGGGAAAGACCTCCCGGTGTTGCCGACGTTCCAGTTCCGGCAACGCGATTCCCTTCCTTCTTTCCTGCCCCAGCGCCGGCCAACGCTTGCAGCAGTCCTTCGCCGCCGCCGGCGATATGGTGATAGTGATGGTGGTAGTGGTGCTGCCCCGAAGGCTGCGCCGCGGACGCCGCCGCGAGTGGACTACCACAAGCGCCACAGAACCGTTGCCCCACCGCGTTGCCCCCACCACACGCGGCACAGCGCGCTCCGCCTTCCCCGGCCACTGCCCCGCCGTCGCCCTGCTCTCCGCGCGCCACCGCTTGCCGTTCCAGACGCTCCAGGGCCTGCATCGCGGCGGCCACCGATTCATCGCTCGGCTTGATCCGCTTCATCTCCGGCAGCACTTTCTGAAAAAACTCCGCCGCCGAATTTGGTGGCAGCTCGCCACCTTCCGCAGTTGTTTTGGGCTTGACGTCGCTGGTTGGTTTTTTTTCGTCCAAGGGGTATTTGACCTGCCCCATTCTACAACGACTTAGTTGCTGGAAAACTCCACCTTTGCTTCCGCTTCCGTCGGTGCGCCGTTGCAGCGCGCCGGACGATACCGCCAAGCCTTCACCGCGTCCAGCACTTCCCGCCCCGCATCGTCGTCCGCCACGCCGGCCAGAATCAGTGGGCTGTAGACATGTCCATCCGTCCCCACCACAAAACTGATCGTAATCTTCAAGTCGCCGCCGCGCTCCAGAATCGGATCGGGTGTCGCCAACGCCACCGGTTCGGCCAGCGCCGCGCATTGCAGCCGGGCCGTGCTGCGCGCCATACCCTGAAAGCGCGCATTGTGCGCCAGCGGCTTCCACAGTGTCTCTGCTGTTTTCTCCAGATCGCGCTTCCCCACGCTTTGCACGCGTAACCCGTTCGGCCAACTGCTGGCTCCCAGCTGCGCGGCAAAACACAACACTCCCAACAGCAGAAACCCGCAGCGCCTGGTCACGTGCTCGCCTCCAAAGAACTCAGCTGTACCCTGTACCTGCACGCCCCCATCCAGGGGTGCTCCTTGTATCTCTATGACACCACAGGCTTTGTTCGCGTGTCGCCGCCCTCTCCCTCGCCCGGATGAAAGGCCTTGCACTTCTCCCGCAATTCCTCGCCTCGCGGCCACTGGAATTCGTGACCGCCGCCCTTGACTCCCGGCCAGTCCCCGGGTGAGGATGTGCGCGGAATGATAGCGGCCTTTGGCCGTCCGCAGGAGCCAATCAATGTTTGAAGAGGAACTTGAACTTGAAAAGCAGGAATCATCGGTCCTTCCGTTGGTGCTCATCGTCGTACTGATCGCCGCCGTCGTGGGCGCTGCCGGGTACTACTATGTGGACTCGCGGCGCGTGCTCACCACCGCCGACGCCACCCGAATCGCCACCGATGCTCTGCACGCCCAGGGCCCCGCTACTGTTCGCTTCCGCACCGGACTCGTCACCACCAGCTCCGATGAGCAGCCCAAGACGTTTCAGTACCGCCTGCTCGAGAAAGCCGGCGTGCTCAAGATTGGAAAAGACCACAACTACAAAACGCCGGTTGCGCTAACCGCGGAAGGAGAAAAGCTCCTGGCCGCCATTCCCGGTGTGCAGAAGAGAACGGAGAAAAACAACAACATCACCTACACCGTACCCCTGGCCGAAAGAAAGCTGGTCAGCATTGTCGCCATCAAGATGATCACACCCACCAATGCCGTTTTCGAGTTCATCTGGAAATGGGAGCCCAACCCGATGGGAGACTATTTCGATGCCGCCGCACCGCTGGTCAAGAGTTTCAACAGCTACGAACGCAGCACGCTGATTGACAAGTACGGCGCCAACTTTTACCACGGAGAACCATCAAAGGGCGCTATGCGCGCCACGCGCAGCGAAAAGACCTGGGCCAAAGCTACGGAGTAGCAACAGCCTGTGGGGTAGGTGTGTGGGGCGGGCGCCCTCGCCCGCCAGGTCTAGATGGCACTTCTGGCGACGACCGCCTTTTTGCGTCAGCCTTTCTCTTGCGTTCTCCGCAGCCTCTCTCTGCGCGCTCAGCATTCTAAGATTTTCGCTCACCCAAAATCCGTGCGAATCCGTAGACTCCGTGGCCCATAGCCTTCGTGCACCTTTGTGCCCTTAGTGGTTAAGGCCTTTCTCTGCGTCCTCTGCGGACTTTCTCCGCGATCTCTGCGTTCCAAGATTTTCGCCCACCCAAGATCCGTGCGAATCCGTAGACTCCGTGGCCCATAGCCTTCGTGCACCTTTGTGCCCTTAGTGGTTAAGGCCTTTCGATGCGTTCTCTGCGACCTTTCTCTGCGCTCTCTGCGTTTGAGCTTTTTCCCTCACCGCTCAAATAAGTAATGTGACACCATCCACTCTTCGCCGCCGGCGTATCCCCACAGCTCCGCGCAGGCCATGAAGAATACCCGCCACCTCACCCACCAGCGCACTGCTTCCACCCGCCGCTGCTCGCCCGCAAGCCCCTGTCCATACGTCTCCGCCAACAGCTCCAGCACTTCGTCCCGATTCGCATCCATCTTCCGCAGCCACGCTTCTGAAGTCTTTTGATAGTGCGTCCCATTCACGCGCCAGTGTTCCCGCAGCCGCAAATCTCGCTGGAAGTAAAGCAGCAGGTGATCGCTCGGCATGACCCCGCCGGTAAAGAAATATTGCGCCATCCAGTCGCTGGCGTCGCTGGCATCGTAGGGATAAGCAAAACGCGCATGGGTAAAGATGTGGACAAACAGCGTTGCCCCCGCTTGCATCCACGACGCAATCCGCCCCATCAGGACTTCATAATTCCGCATGTGCTCAAACATCTCGACTGAGACCACGCGGTCAAACTTCCCCGGCGCCTCAAACCGGTTCATGTCGCAGGTCACACTCTCCAGGTTCCGCAGCCCGCGTGCTCGCACCTCGCCGTCGATGAATTCCTTCTGCGTGCGAGAATTCGACACCGCCACAATGGTGCTGCGAGGAAACCGTTCCGCCATGTAGAGCGACAACGATCCCCACCCGCAACCCAATTCCAAGACGCGCTCCCCATCCCGTATCCGCGCCCGCTCCACCGTCAGCGCCAGCATGCGTTCTTCCGCGGCATCCAGCTGGGTCACACCTTCGGAAAACAGCGCGCTGCTGTACTTCCGCCGCTTCCCCAGCACCAACTCGAAGAAGCGGGTAGGCACTTCGTAATGCTGCTCATTCGCCGCAGCGGTTTCAATCGCGATCGGACTCGCCTTCAGCCGCGCCACAAACTCCATGAACCGCGCCTGCTGCGCCTCGACGCCGCCACGGCCTTCTTCTCGTAAGCGCTGCGCCAGCATGCGACGGATGGCAAAGCGAACCACCCAGTCCGGCACCAGGTTGCGTTCCAGCAACACTCGCGGTCCCGCCACCAGGCCCGCCAGAATTCTGCGATCCAGCGATGCCGCGGTGCTCATGCCGCGCTCCCCGCCGTCTTTTTGAACCAAGGCACAAACGCGCTGGTGGTGGCCTGATAGCGCCGGTACAAGTCTCCTTTGCTGCGCAGCGACTGCGCCTCCGTCGCCGGAATCCCCGTCACTTTGAAGAGGAAATACAGCATCAGTAGCGGGCACACGATGGCCAACCAACCCCAGGGCGAGGCCAGCGCAAACATCGCCCACGCCACCCAGACCAGCCATTCAAAGAAATAGTTGGGATGCCGCGAATAGTTCCACAGTCCCGACTGGCACACTTTCCCGTGGTTCGCCGCGTCGCGTTTGAACGCCGTCAACTGCGCATCGGCGACTGCTTCCCCGCCAATCGCCACCGCCCACAAAGCCACACCCACATACTCCAGCCAGTGCAACTGCGTGTTTGGGTTCAGCGCCGCCAACAGAAATGGCAATGAAAGTACAACCTCCAACACCGCCTGAAACTCAAAGAACGCGAGAAACTTCAGAGCGATGTTGCCGCCCCACTCCCGGCGCATGTACTGGTAACGCCCCTCTTCCGGCTGCCCCCAGATCCGCCGCAGTAGGTGCCAAGTCAGCCGCAGGCCCCACACCGCCGCCATGCCCGCCGCCAGCCATTTGCGCCTGTCGTGCCCTGGCCCCAGCACCGCGTAGGTCAGCGCAATCAGTGTCAGCCCCAGCGACCAGCCCGGATCCACCACACTCGCATTCTTCAGCGCCAGATGCAGCAGCCAGAGCAAGAACATCATGGTGACCACGATGACCGCCACGGGGACGAGAAGATGGATCGCCTGATTCAGCAAGGAATGTTCCTCAAAGAAACGCCTGGAAATGGTCTCACAAAGAATGCTTGAAAGGGCGCGCCTTTTAGTGTGTGCGCGAGAACTACTCTCTCATTGGATGTGGTGGGAAGAGAACTGCGGAAATCAGCCCCGGAGGGGCGTCTGCCAATAGCCCGGCGCTTCAGCGCCGGGAAAAGTCGGAACACCGAGCAAGTCCCGGAGGGACGGCTGAAGTTATCACGCACACACTTTAGCCCCCTGAGAGTCGGACCCAGCCAGAGCATCAGCCGCGGAAATCAGCCCCGGAGGGGCGGCTGACAATAGCCCGGCGTTTCAGCGCCGGGAAAAGTCGGAACACCGAGCAAGTCCCGGAGGGACGGCTGAAGTTATCACGCACACACTTTAGCCCCCTGAGGGTCGGACTCAGCCAGAGCATCAGCCTTCGAGCACCGGTGTGCTGGCCGGTCGCAACGCCGCTGCAGCCCGCCGCAACACTCGCGCCAGCACGAAGTAAAGCGCCACCGCCAGCGGCGGCACAATCAGAAACCACGCCCCCACCGCCTGCAGACCCAGCAGCCACAGCAGATGAAAGGCCTTGCCCGCATCCGCACGGAATAACGCCAGCATCTGCTCCAGCGACAGGACGATAGGGTTATGGCCGAATAGGCGCGCCCCCAGGCGCATGAAAGGCACCACAAACGCCAACTGCAGGGGATAGACCAGATAGTTCACCAACTGGATGGCGGGCAGATTCAGCCGGAACACCACCGCCGCCACCGCGCACAACAGCGTCGTCGATCCCAGCACCGGAAAGATTCCCAGCATCACCCCGAACGCCAGGCTCAGCGCCACCTTCTCCGGCGTGATCCCCTGCACCAGCAGGGCAATCACCGGACGCACCAACCTTCGCTGCAACCAACTCTTCACGCTGTCTCCCTGCGCCATAGATTCGCCAGCGGCTCTCCCGGTTGCAAGCGGAAAAGCTGCAGCAGCATATATCCTGACATGGCAATGTTCCCCAACAACATGATCAACACAAACCACAGCAGCTTCGCCGACAGCGCCCGTTCCTTAAAACACAGCCACACAAAAAACGTAGTAAAGCCGAAATAGGCGTCAAATACCGTCGCCACCGCCCAAGGGCTGTTCGCCCAACTGAACTCGTCGACTGCCTGCCAGATGGGCTTGTGCAGACTGACCCACGAAGTCATGCCCACCATCCACACAAAAATCGCGATAAATAGCAGCTTCAGACCCAGTCTCACAGTTCGCCTCCCTTCAGGACAATCCTGATCAAGTTGTACCCCCGATCGAGCCTTGCCGTGATCAAGTCCGTTCCCCCGTCGTGCCTTGAAGGGGCTCGGCTTCACATTCCACGGAAAAACTCACGAACGCAGGCAGCACCGTGGAAGAGCGGTCCTTCAGGGCCGCGTAAGCGGAGCCCCGGAGGGGCGTTTGCCAATAGCCCGGCGCTTCAGCGCCGGGGGAAGAGTGGCAGCAGCGAGCCAGTCCCGGAGGGACGGCTGAAGTTATCGTGCGCAGCCTGCAGCCCCTGTCTACCCGAATCCGTCTCCCGTAGCCCCTTGCTCTCTCATCAATGTCGCTCTCCCCCGTTGTACTTTGAAGGGGCTCGGCTTCAGCCGTGCCGTCACAGCCGCATCAAATCCGGGCTTCAGCCCCTGAGGGAATTCCCCCTTAGCCTACGCATCCTGGGCCCTTCACAGATTCACCTTCGCGTTTTTGCTGGCCCTCCCCGCCATATCCGCCTGTACAATGAACACCATCCCAAAATCCACCTGCGCGTCCGCTGCGTACTGTACTACGAAGGGGTTCGCCGCAGGAGATCGGAAATCGCGTGGAAGAAACTAATTCGTTCTCATATCGCACCGGTTCGGTACTCCTGTTCGCCACCATGCATCTCTCCGCCCTGGCGGTGTTTTTTGTGCATTTCCGCTGGACCTGGTTGGCGGCCGGCATCGCGCTTTACCTGGTCCGGATGTTCGGCGTCACCGCCGGCTATCATCGCTATTTCAGCCACCGTTCCTATAAGCTGGCGCGTTTTTGGCAATTCTGCATCGCGTTTCTCGCCGAGACTTCCGCCCAGAAGGGCATTCTCTGGTGGGCGGCGCATCACCGCGAACATCACCAGTTCTCCGACAGCGAGAACGACGTTCACTCCCCCATGCGGAACGGCTTCTGGTGGGCCCATGTCGGTTGGATCATCTCCGACAAGTATGACGATTACGATCCCAACATGATCCGCGATTTCGGCAAATTTCCCGAACTGCGCTGGCTGGATAAGTATCACCTGCTGCCGCCCATTCTTCTCGGTGCGGCCATTTTCGCTATAGGCGGTGTCACCGGCCTCATCTGGGGGTTTGTGGTTTCCACCGTGCTGCTCTACCACGGCACGTTTTGCATCAACTCACTCGCCCACGTTTGGGGCAGCCGCCGCTTTGATACCGGCGACACCAGCCGCAACAATTTCATCCTGGCCCTGATTACCTTGGGTGAGGGCTGGCACAACAACCACCACAAATTCATGTACGCCTGCCGCCAAGGTCTGCGCTGGTGGGAGATCGACATCACCTTCTATGCGCTCAAGGTCTTGAGTTGGGTGCGGATTGTGCGCGATCTCCGCGGCGTGCGCTTGACGGAACTGGCGGAAGCAACCGCCGGATGAGCCGCATCGCCGTCATCGGCTCGGGTATCTCGGGCCTGGCGGCGGCCTATCTGCTCAGCCGCCGCCATCACGTTGCGCTCTTCGAACGCGAAACCCGTCTCGGCGGTCACACCCACACCCACCTCATCGAAACCAGCCGCGGCACTCTGCCCATCGATACCGGCTTCATCGTCCACAACGACCGCACCTATCCCAACCTCATCCGCCTTTTTGCCGAGCTCGGCGTTCAGCGCCAGCCCAGCAGCATGTCTTTTGCCGTCTCCTGCCGCCAGACCGGTATGGAGTACAGCAGCCGCGGTCTCACCGGCTTTTTCGCCAGCTGGCGCAATCTCGTACGCGCCGGCCACTACCGTCTGTTGCGCGAAATCTTTCGTTTCAACCGCGA
>JBGQDM010000009.1:0-51400 GCA_041495845.1 Terriglobia bacterium
CGCGCCGTTCGGGCCGAGAAAGCCGAAGACTTCGCCGGCCTCGACGGCCAAGGTCAGCGGATGCAGCGCGCGCCTCGGGCGTTTGCGCCAGAAGCCGACGGCGTACGTTTTTTCCAAAGCGAAGGTTTCGATGGCAAGCATGGTGGCGAAAATTCGTGAAACTGTTTCCGAGAGAATTATATGCAGGCAGCGGCGGAAGGCGATGGCGGGAGAGATTACCGAGGTACCGCCGAAGGGAAGAGGGGAAGGGAAGACCGGGGAAAAGAGAAGCCCGGGTTCGTCACCCGGGCTTTTCCGTGGCTCTGTACTCTCCCCCGAGTACAATGCCAAAACGCTGAACTTGATGATGGCTATTGAATGGTGTTGAAGACGATGCAGGCAGCGGTTGTCTTCACCGGAGTGTTGCCCGAAGCGCCGGGATCAAAGCGAATGACGCCATCTTCGGTGCCGCAGAAGTCGCGCACGCCGCTGAGGTTGAAGCTCTTGGGTGAAGCGCCGGAGACGAAGGCGGTGTTGACACCTGCCGCGTCCGGTACCAGGCCCGTGACCAGGAAGACATACCCACTTTTTCCCGCGCCGCCGGGCGTGGCCGTGGACAGCACATTGTCGAGCAGGCAGGCGCTGGTGGCCTGGGGTGTGCACGGGGTGGCGCCACCCAAATGGGTCAAGTTCCCTGTATACCCAACGGTGGGGAAGGCGGTGTTGTAGGCGAATTCACCCGTGTTGATCTGACGCATTGAACTTACCGCCGAAGATTCGTTGGCGGAGATGCGGGCGCGCAGCAAGTTCGGGATGGCGATGGCCGCAATGATCAGAATGATGGCCACCACGATCAGCAACTCAATCAACGAAAATCCATGGCTTTGCTTTCGCATTGCTCGTTATCCTGTGGACGTGCGAGCCGGCACCTTTCGGTCTGTGCAGGTCTCGCATATCTAGTGGCACGTTTGCTGCCAGCCTGCGAATCCTTGGTAACTCTTCATTGGGAGCCTGCAAGCAATTGATAAATATGGGGTACCTAGCCCAGGCGCGTGCCGGAGGATTCGCTGCCAAACCGGCCTTGCCTCCCCTGACGCTCGGTGTCGTCGCAGGACGACAATTCGTGGCATCTCCCGGGCGACCATGAAGGTAATGCTGCGACGGGGGCGGCGCTTGCGTCCAAAAGAAATCGGGAGCAGCGGATAAATCCGCTGCTCCCGGGTACTGCCTGGGTTCGGTTGTTACTGCAGGATGGTGAAGGCAACGCAAGTTGCGTTCGTCTTCACCGGAGTGTTGCCCGACGCGCCCGCATCGAAGCGGAGCACGCCATCTTCGTTGGCGCAGAAGTCACGCACGCCCGACTGGTTGAAGGACTTGGGTGAGGTGCCGATGGTGTAGCCATCGTTGAGGGCCCCGCCGCCCGGCGTCAGGCCGGTGGCTTCGAACACGTAACCGCTCTTGCCGGCGCTGCCGGTGTTGGCGGTGGCGAGAACGTTGTCAATCAGGCAACCGCTGGTCACTAACGGGACGCAAGGAGCGACACCACCGAGGTCAGCCAGCTTGTCCGCATAGCCCTTGGTCGGGAAGGCGGTCTGGTAGGTGACTTCCGCGGTGTTGAGTGTGCGCACGGAGCTGACGGCCGAAGACTCATTGGCCGCGATACGGGCGCGGAGCAGGTTGGGGATGGCGATAGCGGCGATGATCAAAATGATCGCCACCACGATAAGCAACTCGATAAGCGAAAAACCCTTCTGTTTGCGCATTGCGTCTGTTCCCTCGTGTAGTTTCGATTTCGATTCGCAGGCTTGGTAGCCTTGACGGCTGCAAATAAGTGCAGGCGGCGTGCCAATCGCCCGGTTCCCCGCACCCGCTTGTTACCTTCGGGTAAAAGGCTTTCTTCTGATCGCCTTAGCGAGGTTACCGGGAGAGTGTCCACACGGCTCGTACCCAGGGTCACGCCTTATCTGACAAAATCTGTCAGCGAAATAACGTCAATCCGCGGTTCGGCGCTCGTCCCGCTGCCACACCATCGCGCGGAGAAAGCGGTGGAAAATGGACATTGATAAGGAGCTAGGGCGGTGAGTGCCGGGTGGCGGACACGGCAGTAACTTCGGCGCGAGCAGCGGCGTCCGCGCACACCGCTTACACACCCGGCTCCGTCTCATGTTGGTGCAGACCACGCTTCCCGGGTCTCATCTTGCAGCGCGGGCTTTACAATGTTTGTCCCAGGCGCGTTCTGCCGGCCTGTGGGAAAACGGTGCTCGCCAGCCATCACCGATGCGGTGACATCAGGAACGGGATGGCAGGGACCTGCACGGAGAGGGGAGCAAGGCTTGCTGCATCAGAGAGTCAAAGACATTTATTTTTTGGCGATTTCCAAAGCGACGCTGCCCAACTTCTATCTCCGGCGGGCGTGGGCAGGCCTGCGTGCCGATCGCGGCCGTGAGCTCCACCTCCACATCGGTTGCGGACCGAAGTACTTGCCCGGGTTCGTCAACATAGACGCCAACCCGCGGGTGAAAACCGATCTTTGGCTCGACGTGCGCAATGGCCTGCCCTTCGCCAGCGGGACGGTGACCTCGGTTTATTCGACCCACATGCTGGAACACCTCTATCCGGATGAACTGCGCGCGACGCTGGCCGAGTGCTACCGAGTGTTGAAGCCGGGTGGAGGCGTGCGCTTCATCGTGCCCAGCCTGGAGAGCGCGGTGCGCGCCTATGTGGAGGGGCAGAGCAACTGGTTCGAGTCGTTTCCTTCGCACTTCGATTCGCTGGGCGGGCGTTTTTCGAACTTTGCTTTTTGCGATGGGCAACACCGCACGGCGTTTGATTTTGAATACATGGCGGAAGTGCTACGGCATGCGGGTTTTGCTGAGGTGTGGCGCGCGGCGGAGGGCGTGAGCCGGCTCTACCGAGAGCGGGTGCCGCCGTTTGAGCCGGGCGACAGTCGGACTCTGCCGCACTCGCTGTATGTGGAAGCAGTGAAGGCGAGCTGAGTGGCGGAGAGCCGCACGACTAGCTGCGGCCGATGCGAATGCTGCCGTCGCCGGTGCGAATCTCGAGAAAGTGCCCGCCGCCATTGATCTTGCCGCGTAAGGACGAACGGCTGGGCGTGCTGGTAGTGGTGACGGGAAAGTCCACCATGATGTGTCCATCGCCGGTGCTGGCATCGATGTCAGCGGCCAGATCGCCGGGCAGGCGCAAGTTGACGCTGCCATCGCCGCTGCGGACGCTCCACGAATTGTTGAGCTTCGATCCGGCCCGGACTTCGGCCTCTACGCTGCCATCACTAGTGCGGATGTCGAGGTCGTCAAAGCGGCCGTCGACGCTGACGTGGCCATCGCCGGTGTGGGCGCGCAAGTTGCCGTCCACACGATTGGCTTCGATGTGACCATCGCCGGTGTCGAGACGGAACTCACCCTTCACGCCGTCGAGGCGGATGTGTCCGTCGCCGCTGCGCAGTTCCAGGTTCACTTCGCGCGGGACGCTCACTTCGATGCGGATGGTGCGGGCATGGAAGCCGAAGTTGAAATGCTCACCCGGCAGCCGGACTTCGATCTCAATGCGGTTCCCCGCCTGGCGCTCGGTAATGCGCACCTTGCCCGGGCCAATTTCGTAGCCCTCGGTGTAGACGTGGGCCTCGACATCGGTGCGGTTGCTGGCTTTCACCTCGATGGAGGCGTCGTTGGTGTCGACGCGGATTTCGGGTTTTCCGGTGACGGTGTAGGTCTTTTTCCACTCGTCGGCCACGGCAGTGGTCGCGGCCAAAGTGAAGAGCACGAAGCTTAGCAGCCAGTGGCGCACAGGTCCCTCCAGTCAATTGCCCTACCTGAATCTACGCAGGCGGCACCCGTAAGGTTCCCGAAAAATCACTGCCCCCGCTCCGGATCAGGGGGGATGGTGACATCGAGCTTGGTGACCGGACCAAGATTGGCGAGTGGTTTATCGAAACCTGCAGGATTCCCCACCACCAACACGGCCAGCTTGTCCCGATGCAGATACTTGGCCGGGATGCGGGCCACGTCCACCGGGGTAATTTTTTCAATGCCGTCGCGAAAGCGCTGCAAAAAATCAGCGGGATAGCCATAGAACTCGTAGGCCATGCGTTCGCGCAATACTTTGTCTGGACTGTCGAAGTTAAAGATGAACGAGTTGAGGATGTTGTCCTTGGCGTGCTGGATCTCCTCGGCGGTGAGCGGGTTCTTGGCCAGCCCATCCACCTCTTCGTAGAGCGCCTGGATCGCTTCCACCGTGCTCTCGCTCTTGGTGCTCATGCCCAGGCGTACGAGGCCGCGGTGGTCGAAAGCAGCGCCGATGCCACCGCCCACGGCATAGGCCAGGCCCTTGCGGGTACGAATGTTGCTGAAGAGGCGCGCGGAAAATCCGCCAGCAAACGCTTCGTTGAAGACTTCGATGGCGAAATAGTCAGGATTGTTGCGCGTCGTGCCCAGTTCCACCATCCGAATATTGCTCTGGTTCACATCCGTCTTCTCCACCAGGTAGTAGCCGGGGGAGGCAGGCTGGAAAGTAGCCGCCACGGTGGTGCGCGCCGGGCCGCGGGCCCAATCGCCAAGAGCCTGGCGCAGGCGGGTTTCCATGGTGGCCGCGTCGAAGTCGCCGACGATGCCCAGCACAGTATTGTTGGGCGCGACGTGGGCCTGGCGCCAGTTGAGCAGGTCAGTGCGCGTGACCGCGGCGATGGTGGCGTATTCCTCCTGGCGAGCATAGGGATTGCGCGCACCGTAGCCGAGTTTGGCAGCTTCGCGTACCGCAATGCCGCCGGGATCATCGTTGCGGCGCGAGATGCCCGCCTTGGACTGGTCTTTGGCCAGGCCGATCTTTTCTTCGCGAAATTCCGGATGACGCAGGAGATCGAGAAAGACGGCGAACACATCGTCAAAATCGTTCTTCAGGCAAGAGAAGGAAATGCTGGTGGAGTCGATGCTGCCGCCAGTTTCAACCTTGGCGGCGCGCGCCTCGAGAAAGTCATCGAGCTGATCGCCAGTCTTGCTGCTGGTTCCGCCGGTGCGCCACACGTCACCGAAAATGTCCACCAGGCCGGTCTTTTCCGCTGCTTCATCGCGCGAACCGCCGCGAATGCGGGCGAAGCCGTCAATCAGCGGGAGTTCGTGGTCTTCCTGCAGAAAAACCACCAAGCCGTTGGCGAATTGAATCCGGCGGGGCTCCTGCGGCTGGAATTTGTGCAGCGCGGGGACGGGAACCTGTTTCCAGGTAGCCGCTTGGGCCCCGGCGCCCTGGGGAGAGAGAGCGAGCGGCAGCGCCGCAACCAGAAGCGTGAGCGCAATCCAAAGGCGCGACATTACTCGCCTCCTTTCTGCGGCGGCGCCGGCGGTGCGGTTTCAATCAGACCCACAGTGCGGTTGGACGGCACAAACGTTTTCTGCGCGACCCGTTGAATGTCATCTTTGGTCACGCGATCAATCTGATCGACCTGGTGGAACAGTTCGCGCCAGTCACCGTAGCGCGCCTGTGCGGTTGCCAGCGCGGCTGCCAGACCTTCATTGTCTCCCAGGCCGCGCAGCAAGTTGGCTTTAGCGCGGGTCTTGACCATGCGCAATTCCTCGTCGCTGACGGGTTCGTTCTTGAGGCGATCGATTTCGGCACGAATGCCAACACCCATCTCATCGGGCCGATGTCCGGGCAGGGGCACGGCGAAAAACACGAAGAGATGCGGATACTTATGACCGGGGAAGCCGCTAAAGCCGGCGGCCTGCGCCGCAATTTTCTTGTCGCGCACCAGCGACCGATAGAGCCGCGAGGTGCGGCCGCTGGAAAGCAAATCGGTGATTGTGTCATACACCGCGTCGTCCTGGTCGCGGTAATCCGGCCGGTGGTAGCCCTCGAGGTAAAACGGCTGGGCGCGGTCCTGGATCACGACCCGACGTTCGGCGTTCTGTGCCGGTTCCACCGTGCTGATTTCTTCCGGCTTGGGCTTGGCGGGCAGCCGGCCGAAATATTTTTCCAGCAAGGACATGACTTCGGAAGCCTTCACGTCTCCGACCAGCGCCACCGTCATGTTCGGCGCAACGTAATACGTGTCAAAGAAGCGCTGGGCGTCGGTGGCAGAAAAAGATTCCAGATCCGACATCCACCCAACGGTCGGCCGATGGTACGGGTGGGCGACGAAAGCAGTGGCGGCAAACTGTTCCACCAGCCGGCCCACGGGACTGCTGTCGGTGCGCATGCGCCGCTCTTCCATCACCACGCCGCGCTCTTTGTAGAATTCACGCATCACGGGATGAAGAAAGCGCTCGGACTCGAGATAGGCCCACAATTCCAGACGGTTGGAAGGCAGGGAATACAGGTACTGGGTGGAGTCGCGATTGGTGGAGGCGTTCAGTCCCTGCACGCCGCTGTTCTCAAGAATCTGCGGAAACTCGTTGACCACGACATATTGCTGCGCGTCTTTGGTGGCGTCCTGCCAGGCCGTTTCCAGCGTTTTCAGTTTCTGTTCATCGCGGCCGACGCGCTTGCGCCGCTCTTCATCGTAGGCGGCGTATGCCTTTTCGATTTTTTCCAAGGCCGCGCTCTCGGCAGAGAAATTGTTGGTGCCGATCTTGTCCGTACCCTTGAAGGCCATGTGTTCGAACATGTGCGCCAGGCCGGATTGACCCACCTGCTCTTGCACTGAGCCAACATCCACCAGCGTGTAGAAAGAAAATACCGGTGCTTGCGGCCGCTCACAAACGATGACGGTAAGGCCGTTGGCGAGGGTCTTGACCGAAACGCGTTTCTCGAAGGAGACCAGGTCTTGGGCGCCGGCCAACGGTGCGAAAAGAACGAACAGACTGACCCAGGGTAGAACGCGGGATTTCATGCAACCTCCGGCGATGGGAAAAGAAGGACTGAAGTTGAAGGTACGTGCGGGAAAACCGGGTTGTCAAACGGGAGGGGGCCGGCAGACCTAACGGAAGCCGCGCCATACGGCCGTTCGCATCAGGTCGAAGTGATGATCGTAAGTCCAGATTTCCATACCCAGTCGGAGGGAAAGAACCGCGACCGTAGCATCGAACAGAGTGACGGGCTGGTCGGCCAGGCCTTGCGTTCGCGCTGCCGCTTTGCGGTAATCCTCAGGGCCGGGATTGATCAGGGTCGCGCTGCCGTTGATTTCACTCAGCCAGCGCAAAGCGGTGGCGTTGCCGAGGCGGAACAGAACGAGTGTATAGGCTTCGAGGAGCGTCGGGTAGGCAATCACGACCTCGCGCTTCTCCCGCGTCAGTTGCTTCAACTCCTGCCGCGCGCGCTGGTGATGCAGGTCGTCGGGATCCACCGCGGCATAAAGCGGGCCGGTATCGGCCATCACGGAGCGTTTCATCTTTTGGCCGGGGCTTTGGTCTGGATCCGGGCCTGTGCCAGGTAGCGGTCATGCGCCTGGCTGACGTCGTGGCGACCACTGCCGCGCTTGGCCGGTGTGATCTCCAGGGAGCGTCGTGCTCGCAAGAATCCGCGCTCGCCAAGGTACTGGCGCAAGGCTGATTGCACGACGGCGGTCAGGGCGGGCGGAGCTTCCTGAGCGCGGACGTAGCTTTCCACTGCGTCGGCGAGATCGTCGGGGATGGTCACGGTGGTACGTTTCATCAGTTGGTGATTATATCACCAGTTGGTGATCGTCAAACCTTTCCCATGCCCGCTATACTGCACCGTCGTCACCGTCGTGGCGGCAAAGAGCGGGAATCATCGTGAGCGATTCTCCCAAAGTCGAGATTCAAGGCCGTCAGCTGGCGCTCTCCAATCTCGGGAAAGTACTGTATCCCACCGCGGGCTTCACCAAGGGGCAGGTCATCGACTACTACGCGCGAGTGGCGCCGTATTTGTTGCCACACCTTCGCGGCCGGGCGCTGACCATGAAGCGCTATCCCAATGGAGTGGACGCGGAATATTTCTACGAGAAAAATGCGCCCGCACATCGCCCCGACTGGGTACAGACCGCGCCCGTGTGGAGCCGCCACAACCGGCGCACCATTCAATTCATTCTGGCCGATGATCTGCCGACGCTGGTGTGGCTGGCGAACCTGGCTTCGCTCGAACTTCACCCTTCACTGTCGCTGGCGCGCGCGGCGGACCGGCCCACCATGGTGGTGTTCGATCTCGATCCGGGTCCCCCGGCAAGCATCGTGCAATGTGCGCAGGTGGCTTTGTGGCTGCGCGAAATCTTTGAGCACCTCGGACTGCGCAGCGTAGCCAAGACGTCAGGTTCCAAGGGCATGCAAATCTATGTCCCGCTCAATACGCCGGTGAGTTACGAGGCTGCCAAGACATTTGCGCAGGCGTTGGCGCGCTTGCTGGAGGAGCGGCATCGCGAGCACGTGGTTTCAGACATGAAGAAGGAGTTGCGCTCCGGGAAAGTATTCATCGACTGGAGCCAGAACGATGAACACAAAACGACAGTCTCGGTGTATTCCCTGCGGGCGCGCGAGCGGCCGACGGTTTCAACGCCGGTGACGTGGGAGGAAGTGGAGCTGGCGTGGCGCAAACAGGATGCGCGGTTGCTGACGTTTGAAGCCCCGCAGGTGCTGGAACGCTGCCAGAAGCTCGGCGATCTGTTTGCTCCGGCGGCGGAGTTGCGCCAGAAGCTGCCGGGAGTGGGGGCAGCGCCGGCAGCGCCGGCAGCGGAGTCGGTTACGCTGGCGGCGCAGGCGGAGAAGCGGAGCGCGCGCCAGCCAGCGCCCAAGAAGAAGGCCGCCGCCCTCACCCGCAAACGCAAGGTATAATCCCGCGCGGAGCCGGGCCATTATGGCGCAATTATTTGTGGGCACATCGGGATGGGCGTATCCGAGTTGGAAGCCGGAGTTTTATCCGCAGAAGCTGCCGCAGAAGAAATTTCTGGGCCACTACGCCGCGCAACTAAATACCGTCGAAGTGAATTTCACCTTCCGGCAATTGGTGAAAGAAACGACGATCAACAATTGGATCGCGGAAACTCCGCCGCTCTTCCGGTTTGGGGTAAAGGCGCACCAGGTGATCACCCATATCAAGCGGCTGAAGGCTGCGGAAGACTTTGTGCCGCGTTTTCTGGCCACGATCGAACCGCTGGCGCGGGCGGGGAAGCTGGGGCCGGTGCTCTTTCAGTTGCCGCCGAACCTGAAGTTTGACGCCGCCCTGCTGCGTGATTTTCTGCCGCTGTTGCCGCCCGTATTGCCGGCGGCGTTCGAGTTCCGGCACGATTCCTGGTTCAACGACCAGACGTGGACGCTGCTGCGGGAGCGCAATATCGCGTTGTGCGTGGCGGAGAGCGAAGAGCGCAGCACGCCCGATGAAACCACGGCGAGCTTTGCTTACTATCGCTATCGCAAGCCTAGCTACTCGGCGGCGGAACGGCAGGAGATGCTGAAAGTGTTGCGCGGCCACGTGGCTGCCGGACGCGATGTCTATGCCTACTTCAAGCACGAAGAAACACCGGAAGGCGCGCTCTACGCCGCCGAGTTGCTGAAGGCATCCGTCGCACCGGCTTGTGCACTCCCACTTTCGGGCGCGGCTGTGTAGCCTATGAGGTGTGTCCTCTGCTTCGCCCAATGAGCGCATTGTCTCCGCCTTTAGGGACTATCTGAAGGTCGAAAAAGGCCTGGCCCAACTTTCCGTTGAAGCGTACACGCGGGACATTGCCCAGTTTGCCGTGTTTCTACTGGAGCGCAAGCGCCACCTGGGAACGGCGCTGCGTCTTGATGTGCGCGAGTTCTTACAGCAGTTGTTTGCCAACCAGGTGGATGGACGTTCGGTGGCGCGCAAACTCTCCGCGCTGCGGCATCTTTACCGCTATCTGCTGCTGGACGGGCATATCGAACACGATCCCACGCTCAACATTGAATCGCCGAAACGCTGGAAGGTGCTGCCCAAATCTCTGGCGCGCGCGGAAGTGAACGCGATGCTGGCCGCGCCGCGCGCGCTGTCAAACTCCAAGCTGGCGCATGCCATGGCGCTGCGCGACCGCGCCATGCTGGAAGTTTTCTATGCCGCAGCGCTGCGCGTTTCGGAACTGGTGGACTGCCGCTTGGAAGATTTGAAACTTGAACTTGGCTGCCTGTTGGTGCGGGGCAAGGGCGACAAAGAGCGCATGGTTCCGTTGGGGCGCTCGGCCCAGGAAGCGCTTACTGCATATCTCGGGGCGGGCAGGCCGCCCCTCGCTGCTGGAAAAAACGTACCCTGGATTTTTCTTGGGCGCGGGTCACGCCGGCTGACGCGGCAGCGAATCTGGCAATTAGTGCGAGCGTCTGGGGCAACCGACGGACGTTCGGTTTCCCCGCACATGCTGCGCCACAGTTGCGCCACCCACATGGTGGAGAACGGTGCTGACTTGCGCACCGTGCAAACCATCCTGGGCCATGCCGATATTTCCACGACGCAGATCTACACCCACCTCGCGCTCGACCGCTTGAAGAGCGTCTATTTGAAGCACCATCCCAGGGCCAAAGCGAGGGCAGGGAAGTGAGAACCCCCGGCGATGAGATGAAAATGTCGAGGGCGGCCACCTCCCGTCGGACGATGGTGGAGAAAGCAGTCGACGAATTTCTGCGCCACTTGCGTGAGCGCAACGCATCGCCGCATACGCTGAGAGCCTATGGCCAGGACCTCGACGCGTTTGCCGTGTCTGCCGGCGCCAGACCCTGGAAGCAAATCGACCACGTACGCATTCGTGGGTTCCTCTCCGGCTTGTACGAGAAAGGGTTGAGCAAGAGTTCGGTGGCCCGGGCGCTGGCCGCGGTGCGGTCGCTGTATCGCTGGCTGGCGCGCGAAGGCGTGGTGGAGCAGAACCCGGCGGCGCTGGTGGCCACGCCGAAGCTGCCAAAAAAACTGCCGCGTGTCCCGACCATTGAAGAGATGAACATGGTGTTGGACCGCCCGTTGGCAGAGACGGTGTGGTTTCCCGAGCGCGACCGCTTGTTGCTGGAGTTGCTTTACGGCTGTGGTATTCGCAACTCCGAACTCACCGGGATTGACTTGGATGACATTCGGCATGTGGACAGCGCCATCCTGATTCGCGGCAAGGGAAAAAAAGAGCGCTACGTGCCGTTTGGGGATTCGGCGCGCACGGCTCTGCAGGCGTATCTGCCGGCGCGGCAAAAGCTGCTGCAGGAGATTCGCAAGCCGTCAGCGGCGTTGCTGGTAAACCAGCGCGGCGGGCGGCTGACCACGCGCAGCGTCGGCCGCATCGTCAAACGCATTGCGGTGGCCTGCGGTCTCTCTCCGGAAGTCCATCCGCACACGCTGCGTCATGCTTTTGGTACCCATCTGCTGGAAGAAGGAGCGGACCTGCGCGCCATTCAGGAATTGCTGGGACATGAGCGCCTCTCGACCACGCAGCGCTATACGCAACTCTCAATGAAGCAAGTGATGCACGTCTACGATCAGACCCACCCACGCGCCAAGTGACGCGCCATCAGTCTTTCTGGCGCATTAGCTCCTCGTACATCTCCACGATGCGCGCTTTCAATTCCGCAGTGAACTGTTCATAGATTGCTTCCGCCGGTTCACCGGCAGGCGGAAAAATGGGATCACCGATTTTCATGCGAAAACGCGAGCCGAGCCGGGGGCGTTTGCCGCGCGGCCAGGCTTCGTGAAATCCGGCGATGGCAATCGGCACCACGGGCACGTGCAAGTTCGTCGCCAGAATGGCGACGCCCTTCTTGAAGCGCTTGGGCGGGCCGTCAATGCTGCGTTCGCCCTCGGGATAGAGAATCAACACTTTGTTTTGGCGAAGTCCATAGGCGCCCGTCTTCATGGCCGGCACCAGGTTGGCGTCCGGGTCCACCACCACGATGCGCAGTTGACGCGCTACCCAACGCATGATGCCGGAGCCGAAGATTTCGCTGGTTCCCACGGAAAACAAGTCGCGGAAATGCCGATAGGGCAGGGCTGCGCCGAGAATCGCGGGATCAAGGTAGCTCTGGTGGTTGGAAGAAAGAATGAAGGGACCCTTGTCTGGAAGTTTTTCTATTCCCTCGATCCTCAGCTTGAACAAATCCTGCGCCAGCATCATGACCAGCCGGCCCAGGGTGAACCAGAGCGTGACGGCCACCGGCTGCGGAGTGGAAAGCGCGAGCACCTCGGGATCGGTGGGGTCTTCGCTCAAGACTGCGCCCCAACCGGCAAATTTGCTGCGCCCGGTGCCGAGGCCCGCAGCTGCACTGGTGAGTACCGCATCCACCAATTCGCGCACGGTGTAGATGTCTCCCAGTCGAGACTCCTCCACCTTGCCGCCCAGTTCTTCTTCGATGGCCACCAACAACTCGATGCGCTGCATGGAATCGAGTCCGAGATCCAACTCGAGATTGTCGGCTGGGCGGATGGTCTCATTCGAGGTGCGGGCCGATTCTTTTACGATCTTCAGAGCGCGCTGCACGTCCGGCTGCTCCAGCCAGGTTGCCTCTTCCGCGGTGATCTCCCTGGTTTGTGGCGCGTCGGCGCCGGTGCCCCCGGCTTTTTGCTCTTTCACTCGCCGCGCTACTTCAAACCGCTTGATCTTGCGGGTGGTGGTGCGTGGTAGTTCCTCTTGCCAGATGTCGTAACTGAGAATGCGCTTCACGCTGGCCAGGTCGGCGGACAAGCTCTCCAGGTCCCAGCGGATCACCTCTTTTGCATTGACCACTTTGCGTTCTTTGAGCGTGTCGAAATTGGGCACGATGACGGCATGCAGACGCTCCGATTGCGGATCGCCCGGCGTCGTTTCCAGCGCCATCACGCACAGTTCCTTAATGAACGGTGACTTCAGGTAGTGGGCTTCGATCTCATCGGGATAAAGGTTCTTGCCGTTGGCGAGGACGATGATTTCCTTTCTGCGCCCGGTGATAAAAAGATTGCCGTGGCTGTCGAGATAACCAAGGTCGCCGGAGTAGAGCCAACCCTCCTTCAAAGCTTCCGCGGTTGCGTCGGACCGTTTGTAGTAGCCCTTCATGACCACGGGGCCGCGAATGGCGATTTCGCCGATGGCCGGCCCGCCCTCTTCCTGCGTTTGCGGCTCCACGATCTTGAGTTCTACGCCGGGCATGGCGCGTCCGGTGGAACCGATGATGACATGGCCGGGTGGTGTCACGACCGCGCCACCGGTGGTTTCCGTTAGGCCGTAAGCTTGCATCACCTCGATGCCGAGAGCATGGAAGTCACGCGCAATGGCCGGATCAAAGCGCGAGCCGCCGGTCACCAGCAGACGCATTTTCGTTCCGAAAAGCGCGTGCACCTTGCCGAAGAAGGTGCGTCCGGCGTTGAAGCCAACTCGGCGCAGACCTGCGTTGACCGCCATCAGGAAGCGAAACGCACTCTGCGCCAGGCTTCCGCGTTTCTTGATTTCTTTGAAGATGCGTTCGTGGATGAGATAGAAAAACTGCGGAACAACACAGAACGCGGTAATGCCGCGCTCGCGCAACCCGCGCAACAGTTCCGTGGTGTTGAGCGTTTCCAGATAGACCACACGCGCGCCTCGCGCCAACGGGAGCAGAAGATTGGCCACCTGGGCGAGGGCGTGGAAAAGGGGAAGCAGGCCGAGGATCGCGTCCTGTTCATCAATGCGCACGAACGCGGAAATCGCTTCCACTTCGCTGGTCAGATTCCCATGAGTGAGCATCACGCCCTTGGGATCGGCTGTGGTGCCTGAGGTATAAAGCAGCGCGGCGAGATCGGATTCCTGAACCTCAGCGGGCGTGAAATTTCCCGGACCGGCGGCGAACATCGCATCCAGGCTGGCAACTGGTGCGGCTCCAGTGGCCTTCGTCAGCGCGTCCATCAGCACGAGGCGTGCGGAGGACCCGGCCGCCGCTTGCTGGACAAGGGGCCAGTGGCGGGCATCGGCGAAGAGCAGCACGGCGCCGCTGTCCTGCAGCAGCGTTTGCACCTGGTCGGCGTGGTAGTTGTTATCCAGCGGGACGGCGACGCAGCCGCGCGCCAGAATGCCGAGGTAACAGGCCACCCAACGCGCACTGTTGTCGGCAAAGATGACGCAGCGTTCGCCCCGGGCAACGCCTTGTCCTTGTAACCAGCCGCCCACGCACTCGCCCATGCGCCGCATCTCGGCGTAGGTGTAGCTTTCAAGTCCATCGGGGCGCTGCATTTCGACTGCGGTACGTTCCGGCCAGCGCTCCGCACACGAACTGAAAAGACGAAAAAAAAGAGCCATAGTTCTGGAAGAAGGACCCGCCTGAATATACAGGAAAACTTACGCCCTCCGCGCAACCGCGAAGCACTGGTTGCGCACCGGAAAGGCCGCTGCACGCATCCAATGTGGTAGGCTTTTTACTGCCCTACTCTGCTCGAATCGCAAGGAATCTACCGCTTTGATCAATACCATTGCCGCCAAGATTTTTGGCACCAAGAACGAGCGCGACATCAAGCGCCTGCTGCCGCGGGTGGGTGAGATCAACGCGCTGGAGCCCGCGACGCAGCAGTTAACCGACGCCGGGCTGCGCGCCAAGACGGAAGAGCTCCGCCGCCGCGTGCAGGAACGCCTGGCTTCGATTCCAGAAGACGCTGAAGCCGACCCTGACCAGCGGAAGGCGCTGGCTGACCAGCGCAACGCGCTGTTGAAGGAAGCGCTCGAGGAGCTGTTGCCCGAGGCCTTCGCCGTGGTGCGCGAGGCTGGACGCCGGGTGCTCGACATGCGCCACTTCGATGTCCAGCTCATCGGCGGCATGGTGTTGCATCAGGGGAAGATCGCTGAGATGAAGACCGGTGAAGGAAAGACCCTGGTCGCGACCTTGCCGGTCTACCTCAACGCCCTCTCCGGGCGCGGGGTGCACGTGGTCACGGTGAACGACTACCTGGCCAAACGCGACTCGGAATGGATGGGCAAGCTCTATACCTTTCTCGGGCTCACGGTGGGCGTCATTGTGCACGATCTGGACGATCAGGAGCGTCGCGACGCGTATGCCGCCGACGTCACTTACGGTACCAACAACGAATTCGGCTTCGACTATCTACGCGACAACATGAAGTTCGACCTGCGCGATTGTGTGCAGCGCGGCCATAACTTCGGCATCGTCGATGAAGTCGACTCCATCCTGATTGACGAAGCCCGCACCCCGCTCATCATTTCCGGATCGAGCGAGGAGTCCACGGAAAAGTATTCGCGCGTGAACCGCATCCTTTCCAACCTCACCAAGGGCGAGGAAATCCAGAAATCGCTGGAAGAGAAAATCTACACCGGCGACTACGCGGTGGACGAGAAGCACAAAACCATCACCGTGACCGACGAAGGCTGGGAGCGGGTGGAAAAGCTGCTGGGCATTACCAACATTGCCGAACCGGAGAACTGGGACCTGAAGCACCACGTGGAGACCGCCATTAAGGCGCACGCGCTCTATCGCCGCGACGTGGCCTACGTGGTGAAGGACGGCGAAGTCATCATTGTGGACGAGTTCACCGGGCGCCTGATGCCCGGACGCCGCTGGTCCGACGGCCTGCACCAGGCGGTGGAAGCCAAGGAAAACGTCAAGGTGGAGCGCGAGAACCAGACCCTGGCCACTATTACCTTCCAGAATTATTTCCGCATGTACAAGAAGCTGGCGGGCATGACCGGCACGGCGGAAACCGAAGCGCCCGAGTTCGACAAGATTTACAAACTGGAAGTGATGGTCATTCCCACCAACCGCGCCCTCCTGCGGGTGGAGAACGCGGACATTGTTTACCGCACGGAGAAGGAGAAGCACGACGCCGCGGCGGACGAGATCCAGAGAATGAACACCACCGGCCAGCCCATTCTGGTGGGCACCACTTCGATCGAAAAATCCGAACGGCTCTCCGAATTGCTGAAGAAGAAGGGGCTGCGCCATGTCGTGCTCAACGCCAAGTATCACGAGCGTGAAGCGGAGATCGTAGCCCAGGCTGGACGCAAGGGTGTGGTCACCATCGCTACGAACATGGCCGGTCGCGGCACCGACATTCTGCTCGGAGGCAACGCGGAGTTTATGGCCCGCCAGGAGTGTGTGAAGAAGGGAATTGCGCAGCCCTTGCGTGCGGTGCAAGGCCAGGTGGAAGCCAAGGCTGACGACAGCGAGCAGACCATTTTTTATTACGGGGGCAATGAGTACAGCGCCCCCACCCCGCAGTGGCGCGAAATATTTTCCCGCCACAAAACGGAAACCGACCGCGAGCATCAGGAGGTGGTGGCTACGGGCGGACTGCACATCCTCGGCACGGAGCGTCACGAGGCGCGGCGCATCGACAACCAGTTACGCGGCCGCGCCGGCCGTCAGGGTGATCCTGGCTCCTCCCGTTTCTATCTCTCCCTGGAAGATGACTTGATGCGCATCTTCGCCAAGGAGTGGGTTTCCACTCTGCTGCAGCGCTTGGGGATGGAAGAAGGCGTGCCCATTGAATCGCGCATGATCAGCCGCCGCATCGAAGCTGCGCAGAAGGCCGTCGAAGCGCAAAACTTTGAAGCCCGCAAACACCTGCTCGAATATGACGACGTAATGAACAAACAGCGCGAGGCCGTCTACGGTCTCCGCCGGCAGTTGCTGGAGGGCGTGGACCAGAAAGATCTCATCCTGGAAGACTACGTCGCGGGAATTCTCGGCGACTTGCTTGAAGAGCACTGCCCCGCCAAAGCGCACGTGGATGACTGGGACCTCAAAGGCCTGAAGGACGCCGTCTTTACCCGCTTCGGCGTGGACATTCTGGCGGAAGGCGTGCAGCCGGAAACACTCGGTCGCCAGGATCTGGGCGACGCGATCTTTACCAAGTTGCGCGAGCGCTACGAGGCCAAGGAACAACTCATCGGGCCGGACGCGATGCGCTACCACGAGCGCATGATCATGCTGAGCGTGGTGGATCAGTTGTGGAAAGACCACCTGCTGGCCATGGACCACCTGAAAGAGGGCATTGGTCTGCGGGGCTATGCCCAGCACGATCCCCTGGTCGAATACAAGCGCGAGTCGTTCGACATGTTCGAGGCGATGATGCAGCGCTTCCAGGAAGAAACGGCGCGCTATCTCTACCTGATGCAGATTCTGGAGCGGCCCGGGGATGCGGGAGCGCAGCCTGGCCCGCGCGACGGCGGCCCGGAGAGCGGCGGTCCCGAAGCCGGAGTGCCAGTGCAGCGTTCCGGCGGCAGCGGCGGCAACGGCCGCCCCCCGCGCACCGCGGCGACCTCCATTGATGAGATCGAAGCCGAGTTCCAGCGCAAAAAGAAGCGCGAACTGGAGCAGGCGCGGATGGCGGGAACTGGCGAATATCAGCCGGTACAGCAGGTCGTCCGTTCCGGCGATAAAGTAGGGCGTAACGATCCCTGCCCATGCGGCTCCGGGAAGAAATACAAGAAGTGCCACGGCGCTTGAAGCTGGGTGGCGAAGCGCTTACGCTCGGCGCAGCCTTCGCATGCCGGTTTCGCGAAAGGTCATGCTGGTCGCGGGACTCTTCGTTCGCCGCTTCCACTCGAAAAACAACGCGGCATACGTCAGCGTGATGTACTGTGCGGGTCGCACGCCAAGTTTGCCAGCGGTCGCGTCAATCCACTTCGCCGGGCCTTCAATCTCGCCCATCGTTCCAATCGGCGTCTCATCCAGCAAGACGTGGCCCTGGCCGTCGCTCCATTCGGCGCGCCACTTTTCGTAAACAAATACCGGTTGGAAGCCGAGCGCCCGCAGCATCTCATCCATCTTCTTCCCATCGGCCACCAGCGTTTCGGTCTCGACTCGCGCCTTGTGGCGGCCCGCCTTACCCTTGGCCTTGTGGGTGAGAATCCATTTGTTGCCGTAACGCCGCAAGCGCAAGAGCTCACCGCGCTGACGCAAAACCTCGCCGGGAAGGTCATAGAGGGTATTGTGCTCGTGGGTCGGCAGGGTTACGCAGCGGAAGCCGGAGGCCTGCAGGTGCTGCCGCAGCGCTCGCAAGTCTTCCACGGCAAACTTGATTTCGATTTCCTGCCGTGCCTTCTGCATCGTGAACTCGCGTTGGTCGCGTCGGCTGATGGCTGCCGCCGTTAGCTGAAAGTTGGCAGATGCACCAGGTCGTCGCCCGGTACTCCTTCCAGCGGATGGCCGGCCTTGCGCCACGCCGCCAGTCCACCCACAATTACAAACGCATTGAACCCTTGTTCCCGCAAGATGTGCGCCACCCGGGCGCTTGTCCATTCGCGTGCTCAAGTACAGTAAAGATAAATGTCCTTGTCCTTGGGCAGGAGCTTCACTTCCTCCTCGAGATGGTTGGGCTCAATGCGGATGGAACCATGGATGCGTTGCGCTCCGGCACTGTAATAGCCGTAGCTGCGCACATCTACCACTAGGACCTGGTCACGCTCTTCTTCCGATTGCAGCCGCGCGGCCAACTCTTCCACCAGCACCCGCGGCACCACGCGATAGACGCGGTGCTTGCGGTAGATCCAGAAGCGGTAGGCGAAATACGCGGTCAGCGCGAGCAGAACCAGAATTTCCATCACCCGGCCCGCCGCTACCAGCCCCTGGAAAATCTCGCGGATCAGGCCGCTGAAGACGAATCCGGCGGAGCCGTAGGCCAGGATGTAAAGGCTCGCGCCTAGACTGTCGTAGCGCAGGAAGGTCAGCACCCGCATGCGCATGCTGCCCGCCAGCGGCGGCGCCATGGTGTTGACGCCAGGCACAAACTTGGCAAAAATCAGCGTCGTCTTGCCGCGCTTGTAGAAAGATTCCGCCGAACGCAGGATGCAGGTTTCCGGATTCATGGAGAGGCGGCACAGCAGTCCCAGCAACGCCCACCCGGAGTAGCGCCCGATGACGAACATCAACCAGTCCCCGGTCACCATGGCGGCAATGGCCACCAGCGCCGCGGGTAGCGGATGCATGATATGTAGTGCGCACGCCGCTCCGGCCGCCACCAATCCCGCCGCCGCCGGCACCGGAATGCCAATTGCTTCCAGAAAAACAATCAGCGCCACCAGCGTGTAGCCGTGGCGCGCGAAGAGGGTGAGCAGATCAGGCATGCGGAGTGGTTAGTATAAACAAAACACCCGCGACAGTGGGTCGATCACCCTGTCCGGGTCCCAAGGAGAACACCCATGCCTCGCCGCACCATCAACCTTCCCAACCGCCACCCCAATCTGCCCTTCAGCGATGCCGTGCTCTCCGGAAACACACTGTACCTCTCCGGCCGCATCGGCCTCGACCCCGCCACCAACAAGGTGCCGGCTGATCTGCGTCGCGAAATCGCATTTCTGCTGGAGGGTTTCCGCGACGTCCTGGCCCAGGCTGCTATGACCCTGGATGACCTCGTCTTCGTGCAGGTCTTTTGTCCCGACGTCTCGCTCTGGCCGGTGTTCAATGAAGAATACGTCCGTTACTTCCCGCGTGAACTGCCCGCGCGCGCCTTCCTCGGCTCCGGGCCGCTGCTCTTCGGTGCGCATTTTGAAATGCAGGGAATCGCGGTCAGAAGTTGAGGAGTTGTTCTGCTGTCATTCTGAGCGAAGCGAAGAATCCCGACTGCGCAAACTCTCGGCTATTTCTCTCGCGCCACCACAAACTCCGGCGCCCAGAGCAGCGCCCGCTTGATTTCTGAATCCGGGAAGATGCAGATGGCCTCACGCGCGGCCGCGGCATACTCCACCGCGCGCGCACTGGCTGCTTCGAGTGATCCGTAACGATTGAGGATGGCGAGAATCTGCTGGTGGGTCACGCCGTTGAAGGCGCGGTCGCGGAGCACAGTCTCGATCCGCGCCCGCTCTTCCAGCGTGCAGCGTTCGAGCGCATGGATCACCGCCATCGTCGCCTTGCCTTCGCGCAGATCGCTGGCCACCGGCTTTCCCAGCACCCTTTCGGAGGCGGTGAGGTCGAGCACATCGTCGACAATCTGAAACGCCATGCCCAGATTGCGCCCGTAGAGCGCCACGCGCTCCTCCTGTTGCGTCGTGGCCCCGCCCAGAATGGCGCCCATCTTCATGCACACCGAAAACAAGCACGCCGTCTTGCGATAGATCAGGTCGAAGTGCTCGTCCAGCGAGATGCTCTGGCCCAATTTTTCCATCTGCAGCAGTTCGCCCTCTACCATCTGCTGCGTCAAGCCAATCAGCGCGTCCAGGATGCGGAAGTTGCGCTCTTCCAGAGCCACTTTGAACGACTGCATGTAGAGCCAGTCGCCAGCCAGCACGCATTTGGAATTTCCCCACTGCGTATTCGCCGCCGGGCGCCCGCGCCGCGTCTGCGCTTCGTCAATGATGTCGTCATGGACTAGCGTGGCGGTGTGGATGATCTCCACCACCGCGCCCAGACGGACCGCGCCGCGGCCTTCGTAGCCAAACAACTTCGCGCCCAGCAGCAGCAGCGCCGGCCGCAACCGCTTGCCTCCGCCCACCCGCAGGTATTCCCCAATCTCAGTGATGGCGGCCACGTTCGACACCGTGTCGCGCCCAAACTCACGTTCAATCGCCGCCAGGTCGTCGCGCAGCAACTCGAAAATCTCTTTGCCGTTAATGGTTGTCGGTGTGTTCAAGTCCCCAGCTTCTTTTCCCGCGGCTAGCTCGACCGGTAATTCGTAAACTGCATATCAATGCCAAAATCTTTTTGCCGCACCAGCGCCATGATCTCCTGCAACGTGTCGCGGTCTTTCCCGCTGACGCGCACCAGATCGCCTTGAATCGAAGCCTGAACTTTTTTCTTCGAGTCCTTGATTAGCTTCACGATCTCTTTCGCTTTCTCAATCGGAATACCTTGCTGCAGCGTGACCTTCTGTTTCGCCATCCCGCCCGCGGCCGGCTCAATCACGCCGTACATCAGCCCTTTGAGCGGCACACTCCGCTTCACCAGTTTCTGCTGCAAAATGTCGTTGATCGACTTCAGCCGAAAATCGTCGGCGGAGTGCAGAATGATGGCGTCTTTGCCTTCCAATTCGATGCGCGACTTCGAGTCTTTCAAATCAAAGCGCGTGGTGATTTCCTTCATCGCGTACTGAATCGCGTTGCTGACTTCCTGCAGGTCAATCTTGCTGACAATGTCAAAACTGTTTTCGGCCATTCGCGTCGCTGCTTCCTCTGGTTCCTCCCGCCGCACGCGGGATTCTTGCTACAAGACTAAACTGGGTTGATCTTTTCGTGAATGGAAAAGAAGTGGAAGAAGTTGTGCGTGGTTTTTTCGCCGACTTCGGCGGTGCCCATGCCGCGCAGCTCGCCGAGTTGCCGCGCCACTTCGACCACGTAAGCCGGCTCATTGCGCTTGCCGCGGTGCGGCACCGGCGCTAGAAACGGCGAATCCGTCTCAATCAGCATACGGTCGAGCGGAACTTCTTTGGCCGCGTCACGAATGTTCTGCGCTTTGGGAAACGTGACATTTCCAGCGAACGAAATCATGAATCCAAAGTCGAGCGCTTTTCGCATGTGCGCCAGCGACCCGGTAAAGCAGTGCAGAATCCCACCCAGTCCACTCGGCTTCCAGTGCTGCTCGATCAGCGCCAGGGTCTCATCCCAGGCGTTCTCGCTGTTGTCTGACGGCCGGCAGTGAATGATAATCGGCAACTTCGCCGACCGTGCCAACTCCATCTGCCGCAGAAAAACTCGCTGCTGCACCTCGCGCGGCGAGTGGTCGTAGAAATAGTCGAGCCCGATCTCGCCCCAGGCCACCACCTTCGGATGCTGCGCCAGTGTGGTTAGCTCCTCGAAATCTTTCTCCGTTGCCATCTGCGCTTCGTGCGGATGAATCCCGATGGAAGCGTAGATGCCGTCGTGTTTCTCCGCGTTTTGAATGGCGCAGTCGAGCGACCCTGGTCCGGTTCCGCTGCCGATATGCAGAATCGCCTCGACGCCGGCTTGCTTGGCACGCGCCAGCATCGCCTCACGGTCTTCGTCGTACCGTGGGCCTTCGAGATGAGCGTGGGAGTCGATAAACATGCGCCAGAATGTCTGCCAGTTCGCTGCAGCCGCAAATTACTTCAGCCTTGTCCCCACCGGCACATCCTCATGAAACCCGCACAGGACGGGCTTTCCGCCGTCGAGCGACGCGGCCACAATCATGCCGTTCGATTCCAGGCCGCGCAACTTGCGCGGCGCGAGATTGACGACAATCACCACCTTGCGGCCAATCAGCGTCTCCGGGGCGTATGCCTCGGCGATACCCGCCACCACCTGCCGCACCTCAGTGCCGATATCCACCTCGAGGCGCAACAGCCTGTCCGCTCCCTGCACCTTTTCCGCGACTTTTACCTGGCCCACGCGCAGTTCAACTTTGGCGAAATCATCAATCGTGATCTTGCCGCTCGCCGCGACCGGTACTGCCAGGCTTGCTGCCGGTGCCGCAGACGCCGCTGGCACCGTGGGTTTGCTCTCGGCTACTGCGGGCACAGTCCTCCGCTCTTCTTCCATCTGCTGCATCCTTTCCACTACCGATTTGTCTGCGCGCGGAAACACTGGCTCAACTTTGCCCAGCGTCGCGCCCGCCTGCAACTGGCCCCAGCAGAGTGAGGGCAGCGCAAATGTCTTCAATTCGCCCAGTCCCATCTGCGTCCAGATGCGCGCAGTCGAATCGGGGACCACCGGGTGCGCCAGCGCCGCCACTATGCGCAGCACTTCCGCCGAGGTGTATAGCACCGTCGCGAGCCGCGCGCGGCTGGCTTCATTGGACTGCTCGCCCAGTTTCCAAGGCTGGTTCTCCACAATGTACTTATCTGCCGCGGCCACCAGCGACCACGCTGTTTCCAGCGCCCGCGAAAATTGGTAATCGTCGAACAGGCGTCCAAACTCGGCAATCACGCGCTGCGCTTGTTCTGCGATCGCAGTCTCCGCTGCACCGGCCGTGCCCATTGCCGGCACCACGCCGCCAAAATATTTCTGGATCATGGTCAGCGTGCGGCTGGCGAGATTGCCCAGCCCGTTGGCCAGGTCGGCATTGTAACGGCCCACCAACGCGTCAAAGGAAAACGATCCGTCCTGTCCAAACACAATCTCGCGCAGCAGAAAATAACGCAGCGCATCGGCTCCCAGCGCGTCCAGGATGGTTTCCGAGCGCACAATGTTGCCGCGCGACTTCGACATCTTGTTCTCTTCAAAGAGCAGCCAGCCGTGCGCCACAATCGCCTGCGGCAAGGGAATGCCTGCCGCCATTAGGAATGCCGGCCAATACACACAGTGGAAGCGAACAATCTCCTTGCCAATCATCTGCACGTTGGCGGGCCAATACTTCTCAAACTTGGCCGGGTTCGCCGAAGCGTAGCCAAGCGCCGTGATGTAGTTCGCCAGCGCATCCAGCCAGACATAAATCACGTGACCGGAATCGTCGGGCACGGGAATGCCCCACTTGAAGGTCGAGCGGCTGATGGACAAATCCCGCAGGCCGCCGCGCACAAACGAGATCACTTCATTGCGACGGGTTTCCGGACGGATGAAACCGGTTTCATAAAGCTGCAGCAGCTTGTCTGCAAACGCTGAGAGCTTGAAAAAGTAATTTTCCTCTTTTACCGTCTCGGTCGGGCGTCCGCACTGCGGGCAAGGTTCTCCCGGCCCCGCGCTGTCCACGTAGAGCTCATCGGAAACGCAATATTGCCCGGTGTAGGTCCCTTTGTAGATGTAGCCGTTGTCCAGCAACCGCCGGAACAGCGCCTGCACGCTGCGTTTGTGGCGCTCCTCGGTGGTGCGGATGAAATCGTCGTTCGTGATTCCCATGCGCGTCCACAAGGCACGGAAGGTGGCGGACACGTCGTCGGCAAATTTCTGTGGCGCAATCCCCGCTGCTTCCGCAGCGCGTTCGATCTTCTGCCCGTGCTCGTCGGTGCCGGTGAGGAAATACACATCCTCGCCCAGCATGCGCCGCCGCCGCGCGATCGTATCGCACACCACCGTCGTATACGTATGCCCGATGTGCGGCCGGGCATTGACGTAGTAGATTGGCGTCGTGATGTAAAAAGTCTTGCTCAACGCTTTGCGCTTCCCAGGTAGATTTGCAGCGCTTCCTGCATCACCGTCTTCAGCGGCACGTGATGTTCGGCGGCGAGTTTGCGGCAATCTTCGTATTCGGGCGCACAATTGCTGCCGCAGCCGTTGACGCCCGCCACCTTTACGCGAACGCTGCCCCAGCGCGTCTCCACGCTCTCCCAGCGCCGCTTCAGGATTTGCCGCGGCTCTTCGCGCCGCCGCACCCCCAGCGTCGTAGTTTCGGCGAACAGTAACTGGGTCAACCGCTCCGCATCTTTCGGAGACGCCAGCACCGTCAGCAGCATGCCCGGACGGTTCTTCTTCATCTGCACGGGGATGCCAAGAACATCGAGCGCTCCTTCTTCCAGCAACCGGTCCATCACGTAGCCGAAAACTTGCGGGTTCATATCGTCGAGGTTGGCTTCGAGGACGGTGACGGTGTCCTGGGTCGGAGTTGCTTCCAGCGCGGCCTGGGCTTCACCCACCGTCAGCCGCACCACGTTGGCGTGACCGGAGAAGTCCCGGGTGCCGGCACCGTAGCCGGCCTGCTCAATTTTCATTGGCGGAAACGCCGCAAAGCGCGAGGCCAGGACTTTGACGATGGCCGCACCCGTCGGCGTTACCAGTTCCACTTGCGGCCCGGAAGAAAAAACCGGCGCGCCTTTGAGTAACTCAACCGTGGCCGGCGCAGGCACAGGAAACGTGCCGTGCGCGCAATGAATCGTGCCTCCACCGACGTTCAGCGGGGAACATACCCACTCGTCGGCGCCGAGCGCCTCCACGCCTACCGCGGCGCAGACAATATCTACAATGGCGTCGACCGCGCCCACTTCGTGAAAGTGAATGTCGTCGAGCGAAGTGTTGTGCACCTTGGCTTCCGCCGCGCCCAGCGTTTCAAAAATGGCGAGCGCAGTCTTCCTGGCTGCCTCGCTGATGGGCGCTCCGCGAATGATCTCGCGAATTTCCTTCAACCCGCGGCCGTGCGCATGCACATGGTCGTGCTCAGGCTCATGCGAATGACTGGGTGGTGCGGGCGCCCCCGCCCGCGACGGCTCGGGATCGTGAGAATGATCATGCCCATGAGGATGCGTGTGTTCGTGCGAATGCTCTTGCGTATGCGCTTTCGCGTCCTTGTTGCGCGCCTGCTGCTCCCAGAAAGCTTCTCGCGGCAAATCCTTCTCGCCACCGGCAAACACATCCACCTTGGTGGCCGCAATCCCGCTGCGGATGACGCGCCCAATTTCCAGCCGTGCGCCCAAATTCAGCGCGGCCACCGTTTCCTCGAAAATGCGGGCGGGCACACCGGCATCCACCAGCGCGCCCAGAAACATGTCGCCGCTCATCCCACTGAAGCAATCGAGGTATGCGATCCGCATGCCGCTCCCAAAACTTGCGCTGCTGCGCCTGACAGAAACCAGCGCAGACGCGATCCGAAACCTTCATCTTAGGTTGCGCTGCGCACTGCGTCAAACTTCGCCGCCCGCGCCAGTTTGCTACAATCACTCTTTTCTTCAACAAGTTAGGGAAATTCTTGTACCGTCACCTGCAGCAACGTCTGGCCACGCACGTGCGCGAGTTTCTGCGCCGCACCTATGATCTCGACCTGCCTGCGGTGGTCATCGAACAGCCGCCCAAAGTTGAGCTGGGGGAGTATGCGTTGCCGCTCGCCTTCGAACTGGCCAAGAAGCTCCGCAAGGCGCCGCGCAAGATTGCTGAGGAGATTGTGGCGGGGCTGGGCGCGGTTCCCGGATTCGACAAGCTGGAAATCGCCGGCGCGGGCTACATCAATGCGCGGGTCAACCGCGGTGAATTCGCGGCCGCGCTGGCACGTGACGAGAGTCCGGCGGTCGAAGTCCCGGCGGGCAAGATTCTGGTCGAGCACTCCAGCATCAACCCCAACAAGGCTGCGCATATCGGCCATCTGCGTAATGCCATTCTCGGAGATACTTTTGTCCGTTTGCTGCGCTCCGCCGGTCGCAGCGTAGACGTGCAGAACTACATCGACAACACGGGCGTGCAGGTGGCCGACGTCGTTGCCGGTTTCCTGCATCTCGAGAAGAAAACGACAGCGGAAGTTGAAGCGCTGGCCCGCACCGGGTACCAGGATTTGGGCCCAACCAAGGTTCCCAAGCGCTTCGACTACGTCTGCTGGGACCTCTACGCCCGCGTCTCGCAGTGGTATGAAGCGGACAAAACGAACTTGCAGGTTCGTGCCGAAGTTCTGCATGCCATCGAGGCGGGGAACAACCCCACCGCGACCCTCGCTGAGCTGATCTCTACTACTGTGCTCCGCCAACATCTTGAGACCATGCAGCGGCTCGACATTGAGTACGACTTCCTGCCGCGCGAGAGCGAAATCCTCCACCTGCATTTCTGGGACGCCGCTTTCGCCAAGCTGAAGCAGTCGGGCGTGCTCACGCTAGAAACCGAAGGCAAGAACCAGGGCTGCTGGGTGATGCGCCGAGCGGGAACAAGTACGGTAACCAGCACAGAGGACACCGAGAAGACCGAGAAGACCGAGATTAAACCGGCTGACTTGCGTGTTGACACCTATGCGCGGGAAACTGACGCCGTCCGGATTACGCATATCCCGACGGGAATTGTTGTGAGCTGCGATAGCGAGAAGTCGCAACTGGCGAATCGCCACGCAGCAATGGCTCTCTTACAAGCCAAGCTTCGCGAACTTCAAGCCGCGAAGATCTCGGAGGACGACCAGAAAGTCATCGTCCGCTCCAACGGCACCGTGGGTTACGTGGGCAAAGACATCGCTTACCACATGTGGAAGTTCGGCCTGCTCGGCCTGGACTTCGGCTACCAGCGTTTCTATCAATACCCCGATGGGCGCGATTGCTGGGTTTCAAGTGCGCACGGCGAATCTGATCACCCGCACTTTGGTGATGTCGCCGAAATCTACAACGTGATCGACGCGCGTCAATCTGAAGCGCAGAATGCCGTCATCGAAGCACTGCGCGGTCTCGGCCACTCCGCCGCGGCGGATCACTACACTCATTTTTCCTATGAGATGGTGGCGCTCACACCCAATGCAGCCCAGCAACTCGGATACAACATTCCCCAGGAGGACTGGAAACGCCCGTACATCGAAGTTTCTGGAAGGAAGGGATTCGGTGTCAAAGCGGACGACTTGATTACCACGCTGACTCAGAACGCCTACAACGAGGTATGGCAACGTCACCCAGAATTGGGCGCGGACAAATGCCTCGATATCGCCACCCAGATCGCGATTGGCGCGTTGCGCTACTTCATGCTGCGCTTCACCAAGCAGTCCGTGATCGCATTTGATTTCAAGGACGCGCTCAGCTTTGAAGGTGAAACCGGTCCCTACGCGCAGTACGCCGCCGTGCGCGCCACCAATATTTTTCGCAAAGGCGGACTCGATGCCGACCGCTTCAACCCCGGCCCGCTCGACTTCCAGAAGCACCTCTCGGGCGAAGGCGCAGATGAAATCTGGGAACTTTGGCTTGCCGCCGCCAAGACTTCGCTGCTCGTCGACCAGTGCGTTGCGACTACCGAGCCCGCCTACGCCGCCAAACATGCCTTCCAACTGGCGCAGCTCTTCAACTACTTCTACCACCGTCACCCCATCCTGGCGGAAGCGGATGAGCAGCGGAAGCAGTTCTTGCTTGCGACCACGGCTGTCGTCCGCCGCGAACTCATCCGCGTGCTGGCACTCCTCGGCATCACCGTGCCGCCGGTGATGTAGCACCACTTTTTCGCGAGCAGAGCCGACCCCGCACCCGAAAGTGCTAGCACTGTTGACTGACCCGCGAGTACCCAAGATTTGTTGCCTGCGCTGCTCCCACGCCGAAGAATAGTTGAGCGATGACTACCCGAAGCCCGCACTCTTTGACCTCTGGCCTGACGTGTGCAACCCTCAAGTTTTTCAGCAAGTTGGACGCGACGCGAATCTCCGTCAGCTGCCTGATTGCCCTGCTACTGTTGACGCTGGTCGCCTGCGGTGGCGGCGCCACCAACTCTGGCCCAGGCTCCAATCCGCCGCCGCCGGCCCCCACCATTGCCAGCTTCAACCCGACCAGCGGAGCTTCCGGCACGGCGGTCATCATCACGGGAACGAATTTCACCGGCGCTACCAGCGTCAAGTTCAACGGAATGGCGTCGTCTTTTGCGGTGAACACCGCCGCCCAGATCACCGCGATGGTTCCCAACGGCTCCACCACCGGGCAAGTCTCAGTGACCACCCCCGGGGGCACGGCCACCTCCGCGAGCAGCTTTACCGTGAACCTCGGACCCACCGTCTCCAGCTTTAGCCCGGCGAGCGGAGTCGTTGGCGCCAGCGTCGTGATTACCGGCACAAATTTCACCGGCGCAACGGCAGTGAGTTTCAACGGCACCGCGGCGACGTTCACCGTTGATAGTGCCACCCAGATCACGGCTCCGGTGCCCAGCGGCGCGACGACGGGAAAGATTTCCGTTACCACGCCCAACGGCACGGGCACCTCTGCTGCCAATTTCTCCGTACTTCCGCCCGCGCCCACGATTTCGAGTTTTAATCCGGTGAGCGGGTTAGTGGGCGCGAGCGTCGTGATTACGGGCACTAGCTTCAGCGGCGCCACCGCGGTCGCGTTTAACGGCAAGGCAGCCTCGTCTTTCACCGTGAACAGCGCCACGCAAATCACCGCCACCGTGGCCAGCGCCACCACTACGGGGAAGGTCTCGGTCACAACGGCAGGTGGAACAGCCACTTCGGCTGCGAACTTTACTGTGATTCCGTCCCCGCCCACGATTTCTGGTTTCAATCCGACGACAGGGCCGGTGGGAACGGCAGTAGTCGTGGCCGGCACGAACTTCACTGGCGCTACTGCTGTCAGCTTCAATGGCACACCCGCATCGTCGTTCACGGTGAACAGCGCCGCGCAGATCACCGCCACGGTGGCCACGGGCACGACCACCGGCAAGATCGCTGTGACCACGGCTGGGGGTACGGCGACTTCGGTGGCGTCTTTCACCATCAACAACAGCGCTACCACACTTGATCTCAGCATTGACGGTTTCTACGTCACGCAAGCAACGCAGAACTATCCGGCTCCCGCGGTGCCGTTGGTGAAAGATCGCAGCGCCTGGGTGCGCGTCTTCGTGGTGGCCAACCAGACCAACTCCGTTGCGCCGCAAGTCCGCGTGCGCTTTATCAATGGCGCCACCACCAACACGCTCACCATCAACGCCCCCAGCACCAATGTGCCCACCAGTGTCGACATCACCGACACGCTGCACTCCTGGGATGCCGCCGTGTCTTCCGCCTGGATTCAACCGGGTGTGCAGGTGATTGCCGACGTTGATCCTGCCGGTGCAATCCCAGAAGCCGATGAGACCAACAACTCTTCCACTTCCAGCCTCGACGTGCGCACGCTCAAACCCTGGAAGGTAACCCTGGTCGCGGTCCACACCACCGACGGAAAGACGGGTGCAGTCGTGACCGGAACTCGCACCAGCGCCGACTGGGTTGACTTCGCCAAACGTCTCCATCCTGTGCCGGACGCGATCGATGTAATCGTTGGCGCCACCATGAACTCGAGCGTGGCCTCGCTGGCCAGCGACGGCACCGGCTGGGGGACGGTGCTCAATGAGGTCAGCGCTAAGCGCGGCCTGGACGGCGTGACGGACCGGTATTACTTCGGCGTGGTCAAAGTTGGCTATTCCAGCGGCGTTGCCGGCCTCGGCTTCATCGGAGCGCCCGCCGCCATCGGCTGGGACTACAGCAGCGGCCCCAGCGTGCTGGCGCATGAAGTGGGTCATAACTTCAATCGCCCACACAGCCCTTGCGGCGGCGCCACCGGAACCGATCCTAACTATCCGTATCCCGGCGGCCCCATCGGCGTACCGGGATGGGATGTTTTCGCGAGTTCCGGAAACTTCAAGTCGGCCACCACTTACTTCGACATCATGAGCTATTGCAATCCGCAGTGGGTAAGTGACTACGTCTACAAAGCGGTGCTCAGCTTCCGTGCTGCCTCCAGCTTTGGCAGCGCGCAGCCCGGGCCGGGCGCGATTCAAGGCAGTGAAGGCTTACTCGTTTGGGGACGCATCCAGGATGGCCACATCACGCTGGAGCCCGGATTCCGCGTGCCCATGAAAGGGGTTGCGCCCGTCACCGGCGAATACAACTGGGAAGGTCGCGACCGTTTCGGTATTCCATTGGCCAGCGTCTCCTTTGATGCCCCGGAAGTGGCCGACTTACCCGACCATTCGCTGCAACTGTTCTCGTTCATTGTGCCACTCTCCGTGCAGGTGCTCGACAGCCTGAATAGTCAGCACGTTCTCCATGGCGGTAGGGAAGTGGCCCGGCAGGTGCGCACGACGGCGTCCGATCAGGTAATTACCGCCGACGCTCCCGTCGATCTGATTGACCTCGCACCCCGCCGCTTGCAGCTGACGTGGAATGCGGCCCGCTATCCCATGCTGATGCTGCGGGACGCCCGCACCGGCGAAGTGCGCGGTTTCCTGCGCGGCGGCCTCGCCCAGGCGGAGCAACTGCCAGCGGAGATCGAAGTTCATGTCTCCGACGGCGTCCGCAGCCAGATCATCCGCCATACCGGACCGGTGAACTAGGAAAAAATCCACTGAAAGAACACTTGCGGCGGCGCAGGGTGTGGTGAAACGCAAGACTGAATTGTCATCCTGGGCCCAGCGAAAGCCTGCCCTCGAGCCGAAGGCGAAGGGGACCTCTGCACTTTGCCGGCAGCGTGACTCAAGGAGGGCTTTCTCCGCGCTCTCAGCGCCCTCTGCGATTCAAGATTTCCCGCTCTTCCCCGGCAAACTCGCCGGGTTGTCGTGCGTGCGTTCGCGGAAGCGCCCTTTCATGCCCGTAGCCAGGGACACTGCCGATTCCCCAAACCGGTCGCGAAGCTTGTCGGCCGCGCTTAACGCCTGCTGCCATTTCCGCTGGCTGTCCGCTTGCAGCAAGTCCATCTGTCCCTCCGCCGCCTCGAGCGACGATGCCTGCACGCCCAGCAAACGCATCTTTACGCCAGGTTTCCAGTTTTCGCGGAACAGTCGTCGCGCTTCCTCAAACACCGTGGTGTCCAACTGAGTGGGCGCGGCCAACGTGTGGGCTCGCGTGATGGTGTGAAACCCTTCGTCGCGTAACTTTACCTGCAACGTGCGCGCGTGCAGGCCGTGTTCGCGCAACCTCCGACCCACCATTTCCGAGAGCCGCATCAGTGTGGCTTCCAGCCGGTCGGCATCGGCGGTGTCGTCGTTGAAGGTGTGCTCATGGCTGATGGATTTCGTCTCCATCGCCTCGCCTACTTCGGTGTCAAACCAGCCGCCGGCATCTTCGCCTCGAGCTTTTCCGGCCAACGCCAAGCCCCATTTGCCGAAACGTTGTTCCAGTTCTCCTTCTGCCATCCGCGCCAGGTCACCAACTTTGAAAATGCCGAGTGCGTGCAAGTTTTTCTCCATCACCTTGCCCACGCCGGGAATATCGCGCACATCCAGCGGCGCCAGCAGCCGCGCTTCCTGCCCGGGCACCGCCCACAGCACGCCATTCGGCTTCGCTTTTGCCGATCCTACCTTTGCCACCAGCCGCGACGAACCAATCCCGATCGAGCAATTCAACCGGGTCGCCTCTTTCATGGCCGCATGCAGCCGGTGCGCCGCCTGCAGCGGCGGTCCATGCAGCCGCCCGGTGCCGGTCATGTCGAGATACGCCTCGTCAATCGAAGCCATCTCCACTTGCGGCGAGAACTGCGTCAGCACCGCGTGCACTTGTTTCGACGCCGCACTGTAGCGTTCGGGGTGCCCATCCACAAAGATGGCGTGCGGACACAGCTTGGCCGCGGTTCGCAGCGGCATGGCGGAGTGGACGCCAAATTTCCGCGCCTCATAGGACGCGGCCGCCGCCACGCCGCGCTCATCGCGCTGCCCGCCCACGACCACTGCTTTGCCCTTCAGCGCAGGGTCAAACAGCTCCTCCACTGACACGTAGAACGCGTCCATGTCGACGTGAAAAATGGTTTTGGGGAAGTGTGGCATGGGACCTGCGCCGCCGCGATTTTATCAGCTTGCCAACCCTCTTTCGTAGGCACCGCGCAAACCCGGCCCAGTCCCGTCTGCAGTTACAATCCTCGCATGACTTCCCCGGGGAACGCGGACGCTTCTGCTGCTCTGCGGCGCTTCTGGGGATACGACTCTTTCCGGCCACGGCAGGAGCAGGTCATTCAGAGTTTGCTCGGCGGCCACGATGTGTGCGTCATCATGCCGACCGGTGGCGGCAAGTCGCTGTGCTACCAACTGCCGGCGGCCATGTCGCCCGGGCGCACCGTGATTGTGATTTCTCCGCTGATCGCGCTCATGCAGGATCAAGCCGCCCAGCTGGCACAGATGGGTATTCCCGCCGCTGTTCTCAACAGTTCGCTCACCTCCGCGGAACAGACGACCATTATGCGCCAGGCCAAAGCCGGCGAATTTCGTCTTCTCTACCTCTCGCCCGAACGGCTGGCCCGCACCGACACGGTAGGCTGGCTCAAGTCGGTTCCCGTTTTCTTTTTTGCCATTGATGAAGCCCACTGCATTTCCGAGTGGGGGCACGAGTTCCGGCCCGAGTACCGGCTGCTGAGCCGCCTGCGCGCTGATTTTCCCGAGTGCCCGATTGCCGCCTTTACCGCCAGCGCCACCCGGCGGGTCCGTCATGACATCGTGGCCCAGTTACGCCTGCGCGATCCGCACAAATACATTGCCAGCTTCCATCGCGCCAACCTCCGCTATGTGGTGCAAGAGTGCGTCAACGAGGTGGCGCAGTTGGAGTTGCTGGTGCAGGCGCTGCGCTACCATGCGGAGCATCACGTCATCGTATATTCCCCCACCATCGCCCGGGTGGGTGAGACGGTGGATTTCTTAGGCGAACAGGGAATCGGCGCCATTCCTTACCACGGAAAAATGGGCGCCGCCGACCGTCGTCGCAACCAGGAACTTTGGATGTCTGACGAGGCCCGCGTGCTCGTCGGTACCATCGCCTTCGGGCTGGGCATCAACAAGGCTGCAGTGCGCGCCGTGATTCATCTCGCCCTACCCCAGTCCATCGAGCAGTTTTACCAGGAAGCGGGCCGTGCCGGCCGCGATGGCGAGCCGGCGGATTGCCTGCTGTTGTGGCGGAAGCGCGACGCCGGCCTCCTGGGCTACTTCGCGGACAAGATCACGGATGCTGCCGAACGCGAGCGCGCCTGGCAGCGCTACCACGAGATCCGCGGATTTGCCGATTCGCGCAGTTGCCGCCATCGCGCCATCTGCAACCATTTCGGCGAAAAGACCGCCTGGACTTCCTGCGCTGATTCTGACGACTTTGGTTGTGACAACTGTGGCTACCGTCCCGCGTGCCTGGCAGCAACCACCGTGACTGCCAAGCCACGCCGGGCGCGTGCGTTTCAAATCGAGTCCGTGCCGCCTGCAGCCGTGGCAAGTACCGGAACTGCGAGCACTCCAGGGAATCCTGAATTGCGCGAATATCTCCGCCAATGGCGCCGGGCCGTTGCTCGGGAACAAAACCTGGGAGCGTTCGTAGTGTTGCACGATAGCGCGCTCGACGATCTTTGCCGGTTGCAACCCCGTACCCTCACCGAGTTGGTCGAGGTGCACGGCATTGGCGAGCGCAAGGCCGAACGCTATGGAGCTCAAATCCTGCAAGCGATCGAGGAATTCCGCCACGGCGCTCGAGCGGCGGCAGTCACACAGAAGCATTCCCCTCCCGCGCAGGAAACGATCCGGCTACTCGCTGAGGGACGCACCCTTCAGGAAATTGCACAGGCCCGCACCCGGGAACTTCGCACCGTGGTTTCGCTGGTTGCCGATATGGTCGAGCGCGGCGATCTCGACTTCGACTCCACGTGGGTGGACCCGGAAAAGCTAACACTCATCGAAGCAGCCTGCGCTCGCACCGGACTCGATCGCCTCAAGCCGGTCAAAGATGTCCTCCCCGAGACCTGTTCCTACGAAGACATCCGTCTGGTAGTGGCTCACCTGCGTCGCTTGAAAAGGGAAAGACAGAGTGTTGCCTGAAGTGTCGCGAGTGTGATGGTCCGAAGCCGCCGGGCGGCTCTCGCTTGATTTCGACTTCCGCACTCTCCGAGGGTATCCCGCACCGCAAACTGGGCAAGAAGTAAAAGTAAAAGTAGGGAAGCAGTAACGAAAGAGCCTGGCGTCGAAAGGCGCAGGTTTTCTTACACCACGCGACGCTGGCAGCGCACCAGCAGCAACGACTGGTCGTCGGCGGCCTGCCCGTGACGGTGGGCAGCTTCCAGCACCGCTTCGGAGATGGTGGACAGCGGTTTTCCGGCATGGCTGGCCATCACGGCCTTAGCCCCAGGTTGGAGCACGTAACTTCGGAAATCTCCTGTTTCAGCGACAGATTGCGGGCTACTCCTCTTCGGGGTAGCATCGTTCTGATACCACACAAGCTCATGAGGGCTGCACTGAATATTGCGTTCACTGGAACGGTGTGTCGATCGTGACCGCGCCGTCACAGGCTGACCTGGTTCTTGAAGTTGTTCAAAGCGGCAAGTTGAACATCGCTCGTGGGTCAGGGGACAAAGGAGCTGCAGTTCTCAAGGACTCGCGTAGCGAAGAGGACTTCTGGACCGATAGCAGCACTGGTGGATGGTCGATTCGCGCGTTCAGCAATCGAGCGATCGGCAGCAAGCTCGGCGAAAAACTCATTGAGTTCTTAAAGGTATACATCAGCAAGGCAGAGGGTCAGAGTGAAACGGATATGCTGGGCGGTAACCTGCAAGAATATTCGAGCTCATAAGCAAAACCATTTTCACGGACACAGAATACCCCTCGCGGTAACGGAGCCGTTAGCTCCGAAACCTGCAATCGGAGACCGCTTGACAGTCCGGTGCAACGATTGCGGCAAGTTTCATTCGTACGAATCCGAAGAAGTGCTGCGATTTGAACTTGAGGTTCCCGAATTGTTTATTCCCCATCCTGCTTTTCGGGCGGGGAAGGGTTCCAGCGAAGAGCCGAAATGAAGGTGAAGGACCATCACAGTCGCGGCGGGTTCCCCACCCTTGGTTTTTTCAAGGGTGGGTGGCAATACCGCCGATACGATGGGGTTCGCGGTCGTTGCCTCGATACTACACGTTCCGCCCCTGCACTCTGATCCTGTTCCTACCCCCACCGCGCGGCACTGACCTGCTCCTGCTTCTTACTTCACCACCGCCAGGTTATTCGTCACCGAGAACAATCCCGGTACGCCCTTAGCGCGGATACCCGCGAAGTTCTTGTCGCCTTCGTTGTCCACTACACCTTCAAGCGTGGCGTGGCCGCCCTTGACGATGATGCGGATCGGTTTCTGCACGCCGAGCGCGTATCTCTGCAGCGGCGAGTAACCATAGATCGCACGATAGAGTCGCAACCGCAGGCGATCATCATTTGGCGAATTCGGCAGTACTTCGATCTGGTTGTCGACTGCCTCGACACCTTCAATCTTCTTGACTGCCGACTCGGCGTCAGACTTTGACGACGGCCGCCGCACATGGCCGTAGAGTGTGACCTTGTAGCCTTCAACCTTGTAAGCAAGATTGTCAAAAACATCAACATACGGCAGCATGATCAACTCGTGCCGCACTTCCTTCTGAATGCGCTGCACCGCTTTCTCCGACGGTTCCTGCGCGGAAACGGACAACGCCGCCAGAAGCACGACTGCCAGCAAACTTGCGATTCTCGTTTTCACCTGTGTATTCCTCGCTTTCTGCTCTTACCTCCACTGCCAACTTCGATGGCGCCGGAGGCAAATTGGCTGCATGAATCCCGTGTTGCCGGAAACAAACCCGGAAAGACAACCCTTCGGCACCGGGGATGATTCTAAGCGAATACTACGGTCTTGTTGCCATAGAGCAACACCCGGTTCTCGATGTGCCAGCGCACCCCGCGCGAGAGCACGATCTTCTCAATGTCGCGGCCTTTTTGAATCAGGTCTTCCTGCGAGTCGCGATGGGAGATGCGAACCACATCCTGCTCGATGATGGGGCCATCATCCAGCACTTCAGTGACATAGTGGCTGGTGGCGCCGATGAGCTTGACGCCGCGCTCGAAGGCTTGATGGTACGGCTTCGCTCCCACAAACGCGGGCAAAAACGAGTGGTGAATATTGATGAGGCGCTGCGGATAGCGCTTTACGAAATCGTTGGACAACACCTGCATGTAGCGGGCCAGCACCACAAAATCAATCTTGTGCTCCTCAATCAGCTCTTGCTGGCGGCGCTCGACTGCGCTCTTCGTCTCCTTGGTTACGGGCAGCACGATGTACGGGACGCGGTAAAAGTCGGCGTGGCGCTGGCAGTCAGGGTGATTGCTGAGGATGAATGGAATTTCGCAATTGAGTTCGCCGCTGTGCTGGCGATAGAGCAGGTCCACCAGGCAGTGGTCATATTTCGAAACAAAGATCGCCATGCGCGGGCGGAAGCTGGTGAGCGCGACGCGCCACCACATGTGGAAGCGCTCGGCGATGGGGGCAAAATGTTCGGCAAAGCCGGCGATCGGAATATCGAACTCCGACGCGTCAAACTCCACCCGCAGAAGGAAAAGCTGGAGCGCTGCGTCAGTGTGCTCGTCGGTGTGGAGGATGTTTCCGTTGTGGCGGAAAACAAAATCGGAAACGGCCGCCACCAGTCCCTTGCGGTCCGGGCAGGACACCAGCAACACCGCGCTGGGTGCGCCATTCACGGGCGCAGCGCTTTGGCGATCTCCCGCGCGGCGTTGGCGCCGGAACCGCCGCTCAAGCCATCGCCGGGATGGGTCCCTGATCCGCACAGAAACAAATTGCGGATGGGCGTAGCGTAGCGCGCCCAGCCCAGGATCGGACGCATGGTAAAGAACTGGTCGAGGGAAAGCTCGCCGTGGAAGATATGTCCGCCGGTCAGACCGTAAGTGTCCTCCAGGTCCTGCGGCGTGATGATCTGATGCGTCAGAATCAGCGATGCCAGATTTGGCGAATATTGCGAGAGCGTCTTGACCACCGTATCCGCCAGTGGCACGCGCTGACTCTCCCAGTCCCCGCTCTTGAGTTTGTAGGGTGCGTATTGCATGTAGATGGACATGACATGCTTCCCCGCAGGAGCCATTGATGGGTCGGTGAGCGAGGGAATCGCAGCTTCCAGATACGGCTGCGTCGAAAAACTACCGTATTTCGATTCATCGAAGGCGCGTTCCAGGTAATCAATCTCCGGGCCAATGTGAATCCGCCCGCTAAGTGCCGTGTCGTTGCCCTCAGGCAGCGCCGTGAATTTGGGTAACCCAGCGAGCGCGAGATTGACTTTCGCCACCGTCCCCATGGCGCGGTAATTCCGCAGTTTCTGGATGAAGCTGGGATCAAGATGAGAGGGATCCACCAGCTTAAGCAGGGTGCGCTTCGGGTCGGCGTTGGAAACGACCGCCCGAGCTGAAATCTCCTCGCCCGTATTCAGGATGACGCTGATGGCAGCGCCGTCCTTGACGCAAATCTGGATCGCCTCCGCGCCCGTCCGAATCTGCGCGCCCGCCTGCTGCGCCGCTTGCGCCATGGCCTGGGTGATGGCGCCGGCACCGCCGACGGCAAAGCAAGCCGAGCCGGCCGGATGGGGATCACCCGCGGCTCTCAGCAGCATCACCAGCGTGCTGCCGGCGGACCAGGGGCCGAAAAACGTGCCGAAGATGCCACGGGCGGCGACGACGGCGCGCAGAAGATCAGTCTCAAACCATTCGCTGACAAAGTCAGCCGCCGCCATGGGTCCCCAGCGCAGTAAGCGGAACAAATCTTTCTTGCCGAGAGCGCGGAGGGCGCGTCCGGTCTTGAGTAATGACCACAAATCGTTGGCCGCAGGATGGTCAATGTCGGGCGGAGTGAGCGCCAACGCCATCCGCAACACCTTCCCGAAGCGCTGCAGGGTGCGCGCGAGTTCGGGATATTTCAGCGCGTCTTTTTGGGAGAAGCGGGCGATCTCCTGCGCGGCCCGCCCAACCTCAGCGTAAAGCGGCAGCGCGCGGCCGTCGGGCGAAAGCGCCGTAACCGCCACTTCCGGACGCACCAACCGCAGCCCGTGGCCTTCAAGTTGCATGTCGCGGACAACTTCAGCCCGCAGCGTCGCGGCGGAGTGAGCCAGGGTGGAACAACGGAAGCCGGGATGAAATTCGTCGGTAACAGCGGCGCCGCCGACCTGCGCCCGCCGTTCGATGACCAGCGGCTTGAAGCCCGCCTTGGCCAGATAAAACGCGGTAACCAACCCGTTGTGGCCGCCGCCGAGGATGAGAACATCACGCGTCTCCGCCATGGCTATGCCACCTTACCCTTGCTGTCTTTCAGGATTTCCAGCGCTGCCAAACGGCCGGGAGCGCCCATGATGCCGCCGCCGGGATGCGTTGCCGATCCGCACATATAGAGGTTCTTGATCGGAGTGCGGAAACGCGCCCAGCCCGCGACCGGGCGCAGGAAGAACAACTGTTCCAGCGAAAGCTCGCCCTGAAAAATGTTGCCCTCGCTCAGGCCCCATTCGCGTTCCAGGTCCAGCGGCGTCACCACCTGACGATGCAGGATGATGTCCTTGATGTTGGGCATGTGCTCGGCGAGCGTGTTGATGACCGTATCGCCGAACTTCTCTTTCTCCGTGTCCCAGTGCAGGCCCGGAGCCAGTTTGTACGGCGCATACTGCACGAAGCAGGACATGACGTGTTTGCCCGGCGGCGCCAGCGAAGGATCGGTAAGACTGGGAATCACGCAATCAATGTAGGGTCGGCGGGAGAAGTGGCCATACTTGGCATCATCGTACGCACGCTCCATGTATTCCACGCTGGGAGAAATGGAGATGGCGCCACGAAGATGCAGGCCGTCACCAGGCAGGCATTTCAGCTCCGGCAGCGCATCCAGCGCCAGATTCACCTTGCCGGAGGAACCTCGATATTTGTAGCGATTCACTTCTTCGAGAAAGTCCGCCTCCAGATGCGCGGGCTCGATAAACTTGGTGAACGTGAGCCGCGGATCGACAGAAGAAGAAATTACGTTGGCAAAGAATTCGTCGCCATTCTCCAGCGCGACGCCGACAGCGCGGCCGTTCTTGATGATAATTTTTCCGATGGCTGCCTTGGTGCGGATGTCCGCCCCAGCTTCGCGAGCGGCGTCGCCAATGGCCTCGGAAATCGCTCCAGTGCCGCCCCGGGCGAATCCCCAGGCACGGAAGGCGCCGTCAATTTCACCCATGTAATGGTGCAGCAGGACGTAAGCAGTCCCGGGCGAGCGCACGCCGAGGAAGGTGCCGATAATGCCGGAAGCCGACATGGTCGCCTTGAGTACGTCGGTCTCGAACCACTGGTCGAGAAAATCCACGGCGCTCATCGTCATCAACTGCACCTGATCGTATTTTTCCTGGGCGTTCAAGGCCTGAAAGCGACGGCCCAGAGAAAGCAACTTCATCAGTTCGCTGGGTTTGAGCGATGTGGGATCGGGCGGAACCATGCTCATGATGGGCTTCACGAAGCGGCACATGGCCTGCATCGCTTTGCCAAATTCTTCGTAGGCTTCGGCGTCGAGCCGGGAGTGGCGGGCAATTTCGCGGCGGCTCTTGCCGTGGTCATTCACCCGCCAGAGATAGTCGCCGCTGGGCATGGGTGTGAACGTGCCGTCGAGCGGAAGAATTTCGAGGCCGTGGCGCGGCAATTCGAGGTCGCGAATGATTTCCGGCCGCAACAGGGAAACCACGTAGGAGCAGACGGAAAACTTGAAGCCGGGGAAAACTTCTTCGGTCACGGCAGCTCCGCCCAGCACATGGCGGCGTTCTAGAACTAGAACTTTCTTTCCCGCCTTGGCCAGGTAGGCAGCGTTGGTCAGACCATTGTGGCCGCCGCCGATCACGATCACGTCAAACTTGTTGGACGCCGACATAAGTGTGGTTGCCAACCTCAAAGGCGAAAGCCCAGGCTAAATGAAATCTCGGTTGCGGTGCCACGGGTGCGCCGCCAAAAGACTCAAGAGTAAAATGACCAGCCATTCTATCGAGAGATGCTGAGTTTGTCTTGTCTTCCGTGAGTTTGGTGACTCGAAGTCATCGCGGGAAATGGCTTGCTGGTGCAGCCACCGCTGCATATAATCGCGAGTTCGGCACCCGCCGCGAGGGTCGTACTTTGCCTATCGGAACTGCATTTCACGAACGCACTCTACCGCTTTGCTACAGCATGAACTACCGCGAGTGGTCGGGCTACTACGCCGTGAGCGTGTATGAAGTGCACCATGAGCACGAGTACAACGCCATCCGGAATGCGGCGGCGCTGATTGATATTTCGCCGCTCTACAAATACCGCGTCACCGGAAAAGATGCGACCCGCCTGGTAAACCGCGTGATTACGCGCGACGTCAACAAGGTGAGCGTGGGGCAGGTGATCTACTGCTGCTGGTGCGACGAGCAGGGCAAAGTCATCGACGACGGCACGGTTTCCCGGCTGGAGGAAAACACGTATCGCTGGACGGCGGCCGATCCCAGCCTGCGCTGGTTCCACCAGAACTCTCTCGGTCTGGATGTGACGATCGAAGATATTTCCGAGCAGGTGGCGGCGCTCGCTCTGCAGGGACCGACTGCGGCCAGTCTGCTCAAGCAGGTGGCGGAAGCGGACATCAGCCAGCTGAAATATTTCCGCGTGACCAGCGGCAAGATTGCGGGCGTACCCGTGGACATTTCGCGCACCGGTTACACCGGCGATCTGGGTTACGAGATCTGGCTGCCCTGGAACGACGCCGTCAAAGTGTGGGACGCCATCAACGCGAAAGGCAAGGCATTTGATCTGCACGCCACCGGAATGCTGGCGCTCGATGTGGCGCGGGTGGAAGCTGGTCTGCTGCTGATCGAGGTGGATTACACGAGTTCGAAGCGCGCGCTCATTGAATCGCAGAAGTATTCACCCTACGAACTGGGCTTTGGCAAGATGGTGCACCTGGGCAAAGAAAGTTTTGTGGGGCGGACGGCGCTGGTGCGTGACGAAAAGGCAGGCGTGGCGCGCCAACTGGTAGGGCTGGAGATCAGCTGGCCGGAAGTGGAACAACTGTTTGATGCTGAGGGCATGCCGCCGCAGACGCCGGCCACCACGTCACGCGTGCATGTGCCCGTCTATTTCGGCGGCAAGCAGGTCGGCAAGGCGACTTCCACCACCTGGTCGCCGTTGCTCAAGAAAATGATTGCGCTGGCCAGCGTAAAGACCGAGTGCGCGCCGCTCGGGACCAAGTTGCAGCTCGAGTTGACGGTGGAAGCGGTGCGCCGCCAGGTGACAGCAACGGTGGTGAAACTGCCGTTTTACAACCCGCCGCGCAAGACCGCGGTGCCGGTGTAGCATTCCGGCGAACCCCTCCCTACGTCTCGGAGAATATCCTCTCACCTTACTTTTCATAGAACCTGCCGGTCGGCTGCATCTAGGGTATCCGTCCCTGGATATGAGCGATCACAATTAGACCGACCCAGAAAAGTACAACTAAGCCAGCTGCCCCCAAGAAAGCCCTACCGACGTAAATCTGCCAGCTGGCAGGTCCGCCGGATCGACCCCAGAGCCAGCCTGCAAGTACGAGCAAGCCCAAGCCAACTATTGTAGGTGCGGCCCCATATGCAACTCTACCCCAGGCCCAATAGTGCTCTCCGGGATAGCCCGGAACCATCAGCAGCATGCCCGTGCCGAAGTAAAGACAAACGCACCCCAGTGTTCCGGCAACGGCACTCAATACTTTCGTCAAGATCGAGTTTTGCTTTGGGCCCGACACGCAATCTCTCCCTCTGCCTAGACCGGCATGCGCTCTACTCGCACGTTGTCTCGGAGTCGTCCTGCACCCTACGGCACAAAGTTCCCCTGCACCGCACGAAACCCCGCATCCCGCGCCGGATCAAACCGCAAACCGGCCCGGTCGAGAATCTTTCCCTGCAGGATCACAGTCTCCACCTTGCGCGTGTCGCTGATGTGCTCGGCCGGATTGCCGTTGACGATCAGCACATTGGCCAGGCGTCCGGCTTGCAAACTGCCCCATTCTCCGTCGGCATTCATGATGCGGGCCGGGTTGAAGGTCGCCAGACGAATCGCTTCGAGCGGCGTGAAGCCTGCGTCCACCAGCAATTCCAGTTCGTGATGCAGCGACTCGCCCTGAAACAAGCCGGGATAGGGAGCGTCTGTGCCCGCAGCCAGCAACACTCCGAGGTCATGCAGCTTCTTCACGTTACCTTTCATTTCGTCAAAGCCCGCGGACGATTGCTCGATGTCGTGTTTCTCCTTGTCGGAGAGAGCGCGCGTGGCTTGCGTACGCAATTCGCTGACAAACCAGGGCGGCGTAGTCTCCTGAATGAGCGGGTCGTTCAAGAAGCGCAGATCGGCGAGGCGCCGGTGCGCAGAGTATTCCTCGACCACGAGCGTAGTGATGACAAAGACCTTACGATCACGAATCAACTGCAGATCGTCGGCGGACATCTTGCGCGTCGGCGCATGGGCGAAGCCCGCAATTCCCGTGCGAACCAGGTCGGGTGAGCCGTTGCGTTCCCACTGGTCCACGATGACGCGCAGACCGGCCTTGCCCGCTTCGCGCGTGAGAGCGATCAGGAAAGCATCAGAAAGATTGCGGTAAGCCTTGATAAGATCCACGCCCGCGCGTTTGTCGCGTTCCATTACGGCAGGGATCATCGCCGGCGATCCCACTGCGTATGCGAGGTCAGGCCATGCCGGTTCAGCGGCATCAATCATCGCGCCCACGCAGTAGATGCGCGGGGCGAGTAAGCGTCCGCTGGCTTGTTCCTGCCGCAACTGAAGAATCCACGGCTGATAGTTTCCTGTGTCCAGCACCGTGGTGATCCCGGCATAAAGCATGGAGTTGAAGTAGCGCTGGTAGCCCAGCAAATCCACACCAATGCCGTCCCATCCGCCTTGCAGGTGGACGTGCATGTCGGCGAGGCCGGGCAGGACGCTCTTGCCGGTAGCGTCAATCACGCGAGCGTCGGCTGGAATTGCGGCGCCAGCCGCTGGCCCCGCGTAGGCAATGGTGTGTCCGCGGAGAATGACCGTCCCGTTTTCGATGGGCGCGCCGCCGAGTCCGTCGATGATTCTGCCGTGCACGATGGCGATGGGCCGATTTTCCGCGTGAGCGCAGAGGACGAACGAGAAAGCGACTGTCAGCAGAACCGCGAAACGAACCTTCATCAGGGAGTCCTTTGTTGGTGCGGGCGGAGTCTAAGGCGCGATGGAAGCGCGAGTCAAGTGATCGAGAAGAGATGTCACGCTCGGCCTGCCGCGCCGAGTTCCCGTGCGGCCCGACGTTTGCCCGACCAATAGAGCACGACGCCAATGGCGATCAGGAGCGCAGACAGGCCCGCCACTTTGATGACCGCCAACAATTTGTTAGGTTCGTCGGGCGGGGGCAGAAGGGAGGCAGCAATGGTGATGGCAGTGGTACAGAAGCCGATGACGGAAACCACGCGCGCGACCATCCTCCCGCCCGGGACGCGAATGACTTCCGGGCCAACGGGTTCACGTTGCAATTTGAACATGGCGGCGAAGAGATAAAGAAAAGGAATGAAATTACCGATTACGGTCATGCTGACGAGCACATCGTAGGCACCCTTCACGCTCGTGCCGGCCTGGCCCAGGAAAACGAAGACAGCAGTAAGAAAAAACTGCGTGATCAATGCAATCCAAGGCGTGCGCCAGCGGGGGTGGAGCGCGCCGAAGGCGGGCGGCAGAAAATGGTCGAGGCCCGCAACGAACGGGATGCGGGCGGTGGCAGCGAGATATGCACCGGCTGCCCCGAGATTGCTGAAGACGATGAGAATAGCTGCGAGGGGAACCAGCCAGCCCATGCCGACCCGATGCGCGCCCTGGTAAATCGCTTGCATCACCCCATGCAGGCCGCTGACCTCGCTTGCCGGCAGCGTTAGCAAAACAGAGATGGTGCCAAGCGTGTAGCAAAGCGTCACCGTGACGCCCGCGGTAAAGAGTGCGAGTGGAATGGCGCGGCGGGGATTCTTGATTTCCTCGCCCATAAAGGACGCCGCTTCGCAGCCGCACATCGCGAAGGTAAGCGTGGACCAGAAGATAATGTCCTGCAGGCGGAGGCTGGGCGTCATGCCGGCGAACGTAAATGCGGTGGCGGAGCCGAAGCGGCGCCAGCAGACCACACCCACGACACCGAGAATCAGGACTGGAGTCCACATAGCGAGCGCGCCGAGGTTGTGCAGCCACTTGCCAATGTCGAGTCCCACCACGTTCAGAAGGGTCACGCCCGCAAGCGCAGCCAGGGAAAACCAGATGAAAAAACTGGAACGGCCGGCGAGATGAATCCACTGGTCGTGGCGCACGAAGAGCAAGCTGCTGGCGGCGAAGTAAAGCACGCTGGGAAAGTAAGGCAGGTTAGAAGTCCAGTAAGTCCAGGCTGACATAAAACCGGCAAAGTCGCCGAACGCGCGCTTGCTCCACACATAAAGTCCGCCTTCGTTGGGATAGCGCGACGAAAGTTCGATCACCGAGAGCGCCAGCGGCGTGTAGAACGTGAGCCAGGCGCCGACCCAGATGACGATGGAACTGGGGCCTGCGGCGGCAGCGGTAGCAATCCACCGCAGGCTGATTCCGGTCACCACATAAAAAAGCAGCAAGTCGCGGAATCCCATCACCCGCTTGGGGCGGTTGGGGTCGCCCGCTTCGGCGATGGAGACAGTGGAGGAGAGCAGGCTGGGACGCGGGTTTGCGGGCGACAGGTCGTCGGGCATCATGCGGCACGCAGCGTGAAAGGGGCAAGGAATACCATCGAGCTGTCCATAAGGCAAGCGGAATTTCCACGGCGGTAAGTCAGGTTCAGGATAGAATGCGCGATTCACAGCAGAAATGTAGATGGCATGAACTGGATGGAGGGCAACGTGAAGAAAGCGACATTGCTGGGCCTGTTGTGCTTGGGGATGGGAATGGCATACGCGCAGGTAACCGTGATCAAAGCCGGCCGCCTGGTGGATGTGGAATCCGGCACGGTGCTGAATGATCAGACCATCGTCATCCGCGACGGGAAGATTGCGGCCGTAGGCAAAGGTTTGGCTGTGCCGCCCGGGGCGGAGGTCATTGACCTCAGCAAGATGACGGTACTGCCGGGATTGATTGACTGTCACACCCACGTGGCCGATGGCCAGGGTAACGGCGAGCCCTTCAATCAACTGCAGAGGACAGCGTCACAAGTGGTGCTGGAGTCGGTGCCGAACGCCCGCAAGACCCTGGAGTCGGGGTTTACTACCGTGCGCGATGTGGGCGCTTATCGCGCGCTGAATGATCTTGCCCTGCGCGATGCCATCAACCAGGGATACATCGAAGGCCCGCGGATGTTTGTCGCTGGCGCCTACATCACCATCACCGGCGGAGCCGGAGCCATGACCGGCCAGGCGCCCGATATCCAACTGCCCTGGGACTTTCATTACGGCGAAGCCAACAGTCCGTGGGAAGTACGCCAACGCATTCGGCAACTCGTACACGACGGCGTGGACCACATCAAGATCCTTACCAGCGGCGCGGTGCTGACGCACGGCAGCAATCTGCGCGCGCAAGAGTTTACGCTGGAGGAAATTTCAGCCGCGGTAGACGAAGCCAAGCAGTTCGGGCTGCGGGTGGAGGCGCATGCGCACTCGCCGCTGGGCATCAAGAATGCAATACGCGCCGGCGTGGCGTCCGTGGAGCACGCCACGCTGATTGACGATGAGGGCATCGCGCTGGCCAAGGAGCATGGCACCTACCTGGACATGGACATCTACGACGATGAATGTATTCAGGCGAGCGGGAAGGCCGGCCGTACCCCCAAAGACTTTCTGGAGCACGAAGCCGGGCTGGCGGAAGTGCACCGGGAAAATTTCCGCAAAGCACTAAAGGCGGGCGTCAAGCTCTCGTTTGGCACCGATCTGGGAGTATGTCCGTATGGTTCCAGCGGCAAACAGTTTGCTTACATGGTCAAGTACGGAATGACTCCCATGCAGGCCATTCAGTCAGCGACGGTGGCAGCGGCCGACTTGTTGGGAAAAAGTGATCTGGTCGGGTCATTGAAGCCCGGCAAATATGCGGACGTGGTCGCAGTCGTGGGCGATCCGCTGGCCGATGTGCGGCTACTGGAAGACGTGAACTTCGTGATGAAGGAAGGGAAAGTGTACAAGAGCAAGTGAACCGCTTCATCCCCTTGCCGTGCTGAGCAAAAGTAAGGTGCGAGATTACTTTGTCAGCCCTGAACAGAACTGTCATCCTGAGCGAAGCGACGGACCTATGCAATTGCCGGAAGTGCATGGGTCCTTCGCTCAGAATGACAATTGTTTCTCTGCGCTCTCTGCGCCCTCCGCGGTTAAGTCCTACTGGTAATCCCTCGGAATGGTTTCCTCCCACGTGCGCGAGCGCAGCAACCGGCCATCCTTGAGGACCTCGCGCGTGTACTTGTAAAAGAAATTCTTCGCGTCACTGGTAACGGCAAGATGGCCGCGCCAGGTGAGAGTGCGGTCTTTGAGTTCGTAGTTTTGCTCGATCTCGCCGATCACGGAATTCAGCTCCGGGTGCGCGTCCGAGAGCTCGTAGATCAACTGCTCGTGATCGGTTTCCTTGCCCCAGGGGTTTTCTTCTGACATGACGCCGCGCCAGGTGACCGTGGTTTTCTGCGCAACCTGATCGCGCAGCGTGGTCCAGGTGCCCGGCCAGGTGTAGCCGGCGGAACGATAGCCGGCGAGATGCTCGCTGGGTTGGGGTGGCGCGAGCACGGGCGCAGCGCCACTTTTCAGCGGCACGACGGGCAGCGTGAGGCGCGAACCTCCAGCGCCGCCGAGCGCGAGTGTCGTGGTCATGGCATGGGGCGTGGGCCAGATCATGGGCCACAGCGCATTGGAAACCGCCAGACGGATGCGATGGCCGCGCGGAAAAACCCACGACGTAACGTGGAGTTCGATGTCGAGCGGATAAGTCTTTCCGGGTTCGAGCGCACTCGGATGCTCAGCGGATTCGCGTTGCGCACCCGCCAGTCCCGCACCCGTGACCAGCGTGACCGTGCCATCCGGCGCCACGTCGGAAAGACGCGCAAACCAATTGGCCAGCGGCGCAGAAGCCGAGGCACGAAGCAGCGCGTGCGGATGGCCGAGAATTGCCACCTCAGCGTCGAGTGGCGCGGAATCGTAGACCAGGCTGAAAGCGTCTACCGGCCGCTGATCGGTGAGCAACTCGCCCCACCAGAAACCCGCCTCCACTCCGATCGTCGGCACATACTTCAGTTGGTGCATTTGATTGCCGGCGGGAATGGCGCCCAGCACGTGGTTCGGCTGCAGAAACAAAGTTTTCGTCTGCTGCGCTCGCGGAGGCCACGCCGATTCTGCACGCCACTCCCCGGGGACTTCCGGCAGCGTGGCATCGGGCGGATGCCAGTGGCGCATGTAGACGGTGAGTTTGGGATCGTCCAGCACGCCAGTGTCGCGGCCCTTCAACCATTGGTCGAACCAACGGACAGCGTCTTCGCGCCACTCCACAGCCGGGCCCGGTTCGGCTTCTTCAGGAAAGGTGTGGTTCCACGGGCCCATCAGCGCGCGCACTGGAGCCTTCACCTGCTCCAGCATGGCAGGAACGGAATCGCGATAGCCGTCGAGCCAGCCACCTATCAGAAAGCACGGAATCTGGATGTTGGAAAACGACCGAATCGGCTCGCGCCAGAATTTTCCGTCACGTTGCTGCTTCATGTAGTTGAGCGACCAGGGGGCCACGTCGAAACGCGCGAGCAGCGCTTCGTCACTGGGGCCAAACTCGGGCGCGCCGGGAATCGCGGGCGTTAAATCCATGGCCAGTTCGAATTCGTCAACGTGCATCATGCCGTCCATGTAATGGACGTCGTCGTGGAAGAGCTTCTCCGTGGCGTCCACCGCGAGAATCGCCTTCAGCGCCGGCGGGCGGCGCATCGCCATCTGGATGGAGTTGAATCCACCCCACGAAATCCCAAACATGCCAACGCTGCCGTTGGACCACGGCTGGCTGGCCAGCCAGGCGATCACCTGCTCGCCGTCGCGCTGTTCTTGCTGTGAGTACTCCCTCTCCGGGGAGCGGCCTTCGCTCGCGCCCGTGCCGCGAATGTCCACACGTGCCGTCACGTATCCGCGTTTGCAGAAATACGTGTGCATCGGATAGTCACGAGCAGCCGTGCCGTCGTCCTTGCGGTAAGGAAGATATTCCAGCAGGGCGGGGAACTTGTCGCTCGCTTTCGCGCCCTCGGGAACATAAAGTGTGACCGCCAGACGAACACCGTCAGGCATGGGGATCCACGTGCGCTCCATGCGGACGCCGTAAACGGGCGGCGACGGCGGTTGCTTGGCAAGTGAAAGGGTAGAGAAGCAAACGAGCGCGAGAGTGAGGAGAATACTTAGCCGACGCATCGCGGCTAGTGTAAACGCAAAGCCAGCAGAGCTCTCTCTGCAACAAACAAAATTGTCATCCTGAGCGAAAGCGAAGGGTCCCTATTCCTGGCAGGGATTCAAGGCCCACTCTCGATCTGTGTCCATCCCTGAAATCGGTCGGCCAGGCTTTGGGGTTCTCTGTGTTCTCTGCGGCTTTTCTCTGCGCTCTCTGCGTTTTAGGCTTTTGCGCTTGTGGCTCGGAATCCGTGCCCTTCCGTGAAATCCGTGGCCAGGTTCTTTGGGCTGTGGACGGAAACTAAGCCGCAACTCGCCTGCGAGCCGCCCACTTCCAGTACCCGTACAACGGCAGACCGAGAATCACGATCACCGTGCCCGCCAAGGCCTCTTTCGGGCGGGTGAAAACGGTATTCAGCGTCCAGGCAGCGCCGATGAGCACGTAGATTGCCGGCAACACGGGATAGCCGGTGCACTTGTAGGGCCGGGGCGTGTCCGGCTGTTTCCAGCGCAGAACGAACAGGCCGATGACCGTCAGCGTGTAGGACAGCACCATCATGAACATCACGTACGTGTAGAGCTGATCGTAGCGGCCGCTCAGCGTGAGCACCGCCGACCAGACGCCCTGCGCGATCAGACTGTAGGCGGGCGTGCGCCAGCGGGGATGGACCGCGGCCATAAACTTGAAGAAGACGCCGTCCTGGGCCATCGCGTAATTGACGCGCGCGCCGGAAAGCGCACAACTCGCCATCGCGCCAAAACAGGAGAGCGCGATCAGCGCGGAGAGCCACAGCGCCGCCGCCGGCGAAAACAGCGCGGTGGCCGCCGCATGAGCAATGGTTTCGTATTTCGCAACTTCGGTCACTGGCAGAGCGTAGACGTAAGTCACGTTCATGGCCACGTAGATGATTCCGACAATCACCACCCCCAGAACCATGGCCAGTGGCACATTACGCCGCGGTTCCCGCACTTCGCCGGAAACCCAGGTGATATAAACCCAGCCGTCATAGGCCCAAAAGACCGCGATCAGGGCGACCCCGAACGCGGAAATCAGCTGCGTGGGAGACAGGCCAAGCATCAAGCTGGTGGGGCCGCCCCACTCCACCGCGGTGAAATGCTTCCAGTCACCCTTCCCGATGGCGAATCCGAACCCGACGAACGCGGCCATGGCAGCGAACTTGGCCCAGGTCGCGACATTCTGCAGCATCGCACCGCGGCGCAGACCGATGACGTTGATCCAGGTGACGACCGCGATTGCGATCAGCGCAACCACATGGGCGCGTGTGACCACGATTCCGCTCAAGGTAAGAACGACATGCCGCTGCGAGAGTGCGGGAAACACCGCCCCCAGATAACTACCGGAAGCCACGGAAAGCGCGGCGATGGTCCCGCTGTTGGAGACGCTGAACAGCATCCAGCCGTAAAGGAAAGCGGTGAGATCGCCATAGGCTTCGCGCAGGTAGACATACTGCCCGCCGGAAGCGGGAAACATGGACCCCAGTTCAGCGAAGGCAAAACAGGCGCAGAGCGAAATCAGCCCACCTAAAACCCACACCCCAAGAAACCAGAAAGGATGAGGCAGCGGTGCGGCAATGTCTTTGGCAGTAAGAAAAATGGACGAGCCAATAATGCCGCCGACCAGCAGCAGCACGGAGTCGAGCAGAGACAGGCCGCGCACCAGCACCGGCTGGTTGGATGATTCGTTGTTTTCAGCGGGAGGAGCCTTGGTCACGGTGGACATTCCCGCTACCCGACTCCGAGGTCGTCTGGGGATTCGAGCGGCGTGCCGCAGCGCCGGCAGATCACGGCGGAACAATCGCCACAAGTTAGCGGGTCGGCAACTTCGCACGCGCAGGACGGGCAGTACAGCAAGGCAGGGTCAGGTTGCGGCCGGGTTTCTGGTTCTGAGACTGGAGACATCTGGCACAGAAATGTAGCATAGAAAAGGCAGCACTGGGGACCGGGAAGTGGCCGCGAGGTCTCCGCCAGCAAAGTCGACTACCGGCCACACCACCACGCAGCTGACGGGAAGGTGGAGCCATCATGACCAACGAAAAACCATCGAGCGCGGACGAAAGGTTGCAGCAGGAGTTCAACCGTTGGGCCGAAGCCGGTGAAGGCGAGAAGATGGAACACCACCACCTCGACATCACTGAGAAGACGATCCGGTTGATGGAATTGGGGCCAGGACAGCGCGTCCTCGATCTGGGCTGCGGGTCGGGCTGGGCCACGCGGATTCTGGCACGGCTGGTCTCCGACGGGCCTACGAAATCCGGGCAAGTTGTCGGCCTCGACGTCGCCGACGAAATGGTGCGTCAGGCGCGCGCTGCCTCCACAGAATTTGAAAACGTCATGTACGTCTGGGGGTCAGCCGAGCAGGTTCCCTGGGAAGAGAATTTCTTTGACAAGGTGCTTTCGGTAGAATCCTTTTACTACTACGCCGACCAGGACCGCGCGCTGAAGGAATTGTTCCGCGTGATGGCACCCAAAGGGCGGCTCTTCATTCTCATCAATCTCTATAGAGACAATCCGTACTCCCTGCAGTGGGTGGACAAACTGAAAGTGCCAGTACAGGTGCGGTCAGCCGTTGAGTATGTGGAATTGCTGCGCCGCCATGCCTTTGAGAACGTCGAGTCGCGGCAAATTCCTGACGACACACCCACACCCGAGGGATACAAAACGACTTCCTTCCGCAGCCTGGACGACCTGAAGGCCTTCAAACGAACCGGGGCTCTGCTGCTCATGGCCTCGAAGCCGGATGTGCGGGTGCCAGCTCCCGGATACACAATTTACTGACCTGTCATTCTGAGCGAAGCGAAGAATCTCTGCACTTTGCGGCTTCCATCTCGCTGCTTGGTTGCGCTCACCGCGACAAAGGTTTCCGGCGCGGCTCCGCTTCGGAAACCACGAACGCCGCCAAGATCACCATCTCCGGCTCAATCGGCGCTCGATACCGTGCGTGCGGAAAAACAAAGTAGTAGACCGCAGGGAAGAAAAGCACCAGCCCGAAGAACAACCAGGCATGCGGCTTGCGTTTGCGCAGCGCGCGGCCCAGTCCCCAGAACATGAAAACGGAAAGCGCGAGGTAAGGCCAGTTCTGCGTTTCCGGCAGAAAGAACCCGGTGCCCGGGCGCGGTACTCCGGCCCAAAAGTAGTCGAACCGCTTCAGGCTCAGGAAAGCGAAACGCCCCGGGTTCTCGCGGATAAACGCCACGGCTTCGCGCTGGCGCGAAGCCACGTAAGCGATCTCGCCCATCTGCGC